>JAEMGR010000023.1 GCA_016458225.1 Myxococcaceae bacterium JPH2
GAAGTCCCGCCAGAGGCATGGGTGTGCATGTCCGCGGGCGCAGGAACCAAAGGCCCTCGCCGCTACGAGTGGGCCCGGCTTCGCCTCAATCGCCACCTGGGGCTGTCTCGCTGGCTTCTCTTCCGGCGAAGCCTCTCGGATGGGAAGGTGGCCTTCTACGTGGCCCATGCCCGCCGCAATGCCTCATTGGCTTCGCTGGTGAGGGTGGCCGGCAGTCGGTGGGTGATTGAGGAGGACTTCGAGTCCTCCAAGGGCGAAGTGGGCCTGGCTGACTATGAGGTACGCACGTGGACGGCGTGGCATCGACACATGACGCTGTGTCTGGTGGCTCACGTCTTCCTCGCCGCGGCACGGGCACTTGCCAACCTCGGACCTCAGGAGGGTTTGCCCCCAAAAGCCCTCGGCCTGCCGACGCGAAGAAACCCCATGCGGGCGTTTCTCGGTCGGCGCGGCCTGCATTGACTCTCCTTGTCCGATTCTCCGTCCAAGAGGTGCGCGGGCTGCTGGTGACCCTGCTCCGACGCGCTGTTGCTCCAATTGAGCACGTCTTGGCCTGGAGTCGCTGGCGCCGCCACCATCAAGCCGTCGCCATCGTCTGCCATTACCGGACTCACGGCGCTCGTCTCAATCTACGACTGCAGGACTAACGAAATCGCGCAATCTTGAGCATCCATTCTGCCTGCCATGCCAGGACGGCGAGCAATGCACTCGCCGTCCTGCATCCCCTTCGCCGTCCATGCAGGGCCCGAAGCAAGGAACGGGTCCTGTGCCGAACCCGCTCCATCCAACGACTAAATCAATCCCAGCAAAACACAACGACTCAACAATCCGGCTCGCGCCGACTCATCCAGGCAACTGCGCTCCCTTTCGATACTCCGCTCGCATCGAGACATACTCCGCATTCTCTCTTGCGATCCACTCAATAGCAGATGAGCCAAAATAGCGCCCCCCTTGCCGCTTCAAGCATTTCCTAACCACGCTCAACACTTTCTTCGCCCACAAGCGAAACTCTTCTCCCTTTTCAACCCACTCACGACTCTCGCCATAGAAACCATCAACATAATAGATTCGCCCAGAATCAAGAGCCTCGCCGTCAAACTTACAGTCCGTATATTCCACTACTGGCGACACCAGAGAATCCACCTCCCAGTACCCTTGAGTCGGAATATGCCGCACCACGACGCTTCTCAAATCACTCATGCGCACAAGATAATAGAAGAACCAGCGCCGCCCTTTCTCCTCAAAATCGAACCCAGAAACAATTCGCGGCTCCGGCCCATCGGAGCGGCTCGTAATAATAACCATCGGCTCAATCGCATCAACACCCAGCCGAATCCGCTCAACATCATCAGGCAACGCAAAGAAATTCACTTGATGACCCATACATCCTCCTCACTCCCCCGACGGGAGAATATTGTAGGGGTGAAAGAACGGGCGTATCCCCGTTTGCGTCTCGAGATCCTGAATAGCCTTTCTCTCACGCGACACAGGCAAACCACTCTGCGTTTGTCGCCCGACCTGGTGCAGTTCCACAAGAGTCTTGGTGACAGGATCTACAGCAGCGACATCAGCATAACGAACGGACTTCAGGCCATCTGTAATCTCTACCCTGAGCTCCTCTTTTGCTGTCAGCCCTCGAGTTGTCACCTCCTCCACAATCTCTTTGACCTTCGCCTGATGTTCTGGCCCACCCTTCTTCCCATATGGGTTCGGTGGTCTCTTCAGGCATTCCGGCATCGGCTTGCACTTGCCTGCCCCCGCGCCCTCAGCAGATGGCTCCGGTTCGGGCTCTTCTGCACCCGTTTCTTCCACCTCTTTTGCAGCCTCTGTCGTGGCATCCGTCGTGCTCGTCGGCGCGGTTTCGGCCACCCCAGGCGGACTGTCTTCAGGCTTTGAAGCATCGCAAGGCCCCCCACCCCCTTCGCATGACGGCCCATCGAGCTGACTGGGCGCGAGGAGCACAAGGATGCCAAAGCTAGCCGCCCCACTACCAATACCCATCTGACGCAGCGCAGACAGGAACAACGGCTCACCAGTCGCAACACTTGTATTCTGGAGGAGAGGAGCGCCCACTACAAAGCTAGCAAAAAAGCTCCGATTCCCTTTCGAACTCCCGCCGGAGAACCACGCCCGATTGGAGCCCGCACGAGCGTAGGCATCCCCAAATGCATCGTCCAAACTTCCCCCCACCGACACAAAGCAGGCCCCCTGCCCAGCAGCATCAGGGATAGTGCACTCCTCTTCATTGGCTGCTGCAAATACCTTAGCCCTGCGTCGGAGAGTGCCCCCGGGCCCATGATTAGCGCCAGCCCCGCCACTGCCCCAGTCATCATAGGCAACCTCCCTGGGCAGGAACCCAGTAGGGTCCGTATAGCGAAGCGGGTTATTGTAAACATACGAATACCGATTGAGCGCCTGACTTGATAGCGGATTCGGAATGAAAGCATCAGGACTGAGAAAACGAGCAAGCACGGAATCATACACACGCCCGCGCATATTGATGAGTCCGAACTCATCATCATGCTCATGCCCCGTGAATCCCTGACGCACATTACCCCCGCCCCGAGAAACAGGCGTCGACAGGGAGTGAGGATATCGTCGCCCGCCGAAAGGCTCATATTTCAATCGTTCAACAACCTGTCCTCCAGCATCAGTAACAACCCCAACACTTCCAAGACTATCGACATGAAGATAGCTTGTCTCATCCCGACGCAAAACACTGTCCGAATCGACCGTCCAAACCACCTGCGCGACTGGCCCTTCAGCGCCGACAACACTAAACACGTGCACCGCCGCGCCGGCAACACTGCGCCTCTCCTGATACAGCCCACCAATATAGGTTGTGACCTCTTCAGGCGTCCTCTTAACGACGCGAGAACCAATAGCATCGTAGCGAAAACTGGCCTCAACGGCCCCACCAACAATACGCCGAGGGAGATCAAACGTAGTGTACTCGACCAAACGCCCCGGCGCTGTCAGTTGATTTCCCTTTGCATCATACGTGTACCCGCCCATCGTCGTTCGGGTGACAGCATGAGGCCCTGCTCCTCCAGTGCCTTCATAGAAATAGTTAAGAGTCTGCCCCTGACCGTCCCGCTTCGTCAGGTTTCCTATTTCATCATACGAATAAACAACCTGAGACGAGCTGCAATTCTGAAAAACAGACCACTGACTAAGCCGCTCAAGGCTATCATATCGAAACTCTTCACTTATCTGCCCTACTCTGTCATGTCGCCCTCGAAGATTCCCGTTGGGTTCATATTCATAAGCAAGAGTCTGGAGGGATTGCCCCCCAATACTCGTATCCATGAAGATTGGTCGACCCCGCAAATCATACCTACGCACGCCAACCAGGCCATTTCCAAACGACTCGCCTGTCAACTGCCCTACGCCATTGCGACTCAACGCACTCCAATAGGTACTGCCTCCACCTGCGCCGCGAACAGCGCGCAAGTGGCCCCATTCTGCGTATTCGTTTTCCACCACAAGCCTGCGACCAGCAACTTGCGGATACGCTATTGATTGCAGGCGGCCATATGAATCATATGTCCTGTTTATGGGGGCGAACAACCGCGCCTCAACACTCCAGGTCTCCGTCACGAGACGCGAGAGCGAGTCATAAGAATAAACAGCGACAGTGTCATCCAGGAAGGACCCCGTATCCGTGCCTTCCTGGATGTGGTTTGCGAGCTTTCCTATCCCATTCGGAGACACATCCCAGCCGAATCGAGAAATGCCATCTCGATTGGTCAGCATCACCACCCGCCCAAGAGAATCTCGCGTATACGCAGTCACATCACCATTTCCATCGGTAACATTCAGCACCTCACCGAACGGACTATAGTTGGTGATCTGCAGCCCTCTATCGGAGTCTCGAACGAGAACAGCTCGTCCCAGCTTGTCATACTCGAACGCAGTACCTTTCCCATAGCCATCAAGTATGGTCGTCTTGACCCCGAATGGCCCATACGAATACTGCGTCACAACATGACGTCCCCCGCCAGGAGCATCACTCCATTCGTCAGTGCTTGTCCTCGGTCTTCCCAGGGCATCCAACTGAATGATGCGCTCGTTCCCCTTTTCGTCCCGCTCGGAAATCTGACCGCCGACATAGCGTGTTGTTCGAACAGTGCCATCAGAGTTTGTTTGGGCAACAACTCGCCCCAGGGCATCATATAAAAATCGAGTAACAACAGACTGATAGCCCGTTGGAGACGGTGACCAAGAGGCTACCAATCGACCCAACTCATCATACTCATAAACAGAGCGAACATCTTCGCCACCAAATGCCTTCCACTGCTCACTCAAGCGACGCCCAAACTTATCGTACGCCGACACTGTTTTCTGTCCGCCCGCGACAGAAGACACAACCTCCCACGAACAAGGCGCAGCGCAGGCGCGATACGAGACAGTCACATCACTCAGTGTTGGGTTGTCTTGCTTTCGCAATCGCCCAAAACCATCAAACTGAGCCGAGATTGAAACTCCATTAACATCTGATCGCGACGCCAGAACACCAAGGCCCGGATGATAGGCAAACCTCACAACATGCCCCATCGCGTTCCTGCTTTCGATAGGGTACACGCGATCCAACGGATCGTACTCAAAGAAGACAGAGCGAGGAGAATACCCGGCCGCCTCCTGTCTTGTCTCTACGACAAGTCCATCCGACGCGCGAACATAGGTCGTAGACAACTGAAATCTGGCATCTCCAGGCTCAACAACAAGACTCTCCAGCAGCCCCGTTTGCGCGGAGTAAGTATAGCCAGTAACTCTCGTAACGGCAGTCGCCCCCACGGTACTGACTTCCGACTCACGCTGAACGAGCTCGACCAGCCAGTCCGACACATTGGCAGGATAGTATTGAAGCTCACGAACGTCATCCTGGATGACCTCTCCGCCGGCCGAGACTGTTCGCCGAACCTTTTTGAGATTTCCGTATGTCGTTTCATACTCCCATATGGAGGCTGATCGCTGCTGCAATCCCTGAGTTGCCCCTTCAGTCTTGAACCTCTCGTAGGACTCAGTCCATCCGGAGGCAGGAAGCACCGTGAGGATCTTCTGACCATCCAAAACATCACGGACGCTGGCAGCGTACTGACTCTCTTGATGTTGACGATGGACTCTCGCAGACCCAACATCCTCAATCTGAGAAACGACACGCCCGGGCAGCTTCGCATAGGGGTAGAAGGTCCCCAACCTGGAGTGGTTGTCCGATTCGGTCCGAACCGTTGCCCCCGACAGCCCGTCCCGCGCCACAATCGCTGCGAATCCAAGCCACCCACGACCAAGTATGTCCGAGCGGCCATCCTCGTACTGAAAATTCGTTGGCCGCCAACCCCCACTACCCATCTCCGAGCGAACTTCCGAAACAAGCCACATGCCATCATGCACACATCGCTGCGGCGCAACACAGGCAAAGCTCGGAGTATAGACGCTAGAATCCGTTATGGGCTTATAGGAAAACTCCATCCGAGCACCAGCACTGTCCTGCACACCAAGCAAGAGCGCAGAAGGAAGTCCTTTACGCAAATACAAACGAAGCGTCCCATCAACAACCTGTACCAGGTCGCGCAGGCCGTCCCCATTGAAATCCAAAAGCTGACTAAGACCATACCCTCCCAAAGTAGCGGGCTCGCCTTGCGGAATGGTCAGAACTCTACAAGTGAAGCCGGCCCCCGTAGACACCAGGACCTTTACCAACTGAGGCCCTACGTCATCCCCTCGGCGCCCCAAAAGCACAAGGTCCTCACGGCCGTCTTGATTATAGTCAAAGACTCTGACTCCATTATCACCCAAGAACGCAGGGAGCTTGCAGTCCGCCGGCAGCGTTTGAAGGGCACCTACCGCAAAGCCACCTCCCGTATTAATCTGAACGGAAACGTCCCCTCCAGCATCTTGCGCAGCAATCGCATCCGGCAGGCCATCCCCATTAACATCAGCAAAAAGAATCTGAGGACCATCAGCGGTCTCGTCATCATCCTTATCTGCATCTAGGCGCGTAAGCGTTGTCTCGCTCTTCTCCCAAACTCCATTGCGAACACTTAGCGCCCAATAATTCAGCCCCACCTTCTCATAAATGTGCCCCCCGCCAGGAACTTCAACACTGCGCTTCTCGGTGAACAGCAGGCTGCTGCGGTTCGTGCCGTCCAGATTCGCAACCATCTGCGCATTATCATTAACATCCGAAACAACGATGTCCGAGTAGGGACCAAAACTACCACCCAGATTCGAGCGACAACTCAACTGAATATGATTATTCACTTCACGGAGGCGGATCAGATCCGGGTAGCCATCTCCATCAAAATCCGAAACCCACGGCGAATTCTTCAATCTCTCCGAATCCACCTCCAGTTCGCGCAAGTCAAACTTAGTGCCATTGAACACATAGTGACCGACGCGATTCAATATACTCGGGCCGCCAGTATTCTCCCATCGGAGTGTCGAGACATCAATGCGTCCATCCGCATCGAGATCTGAAAAACGCTCACCACCCATCGAATATTCATCAGGAAGATCGACCGGATAATCCAGTCCAAACCCATCAGCAGAAGCTAGGCGCATCCTCCATCCTGGCAAACGCCCCGTCTCTGCTCTCGTATACAGGAGGTCGTCTCGGCCATCGCCATTCACGTCAACTGAGTGGAGATTGCGCTTTACATCCGCGATGCCTGTATTTATTTCCTCATATTCAAGACTACCAGAAGCCCAGCTAAACACTACAGGACGCATGCAGACACCAAGACCATCACACTGCGTCACACTCGAAAGCAAGCTGGCCCCGTCTTCAGCCCCCGTACTGATGCGACTTGTCGGATCCTGGACATACGAAAACTCATAGCTCCGAACAAGCCCAGCTACAGTAGGATTGGGAGCAAGCATCCGCAGGCGAGCTAGCCGCTTTGTGTTCTTCAACTTAAAGCCAGCCGTGTACGAAATTGCTGAGTCGGGCCTTGCTTCTGGCTGGTAGTCAAAAACAACGGAACGCGTGGGTCCTTGACTCGGTCCTCCCGTGTACTCAATTCGTTCAAGCCACTGTTCATAGGCTCCTTGAATTGAAGTCGCCCCTCCTCCTCCGCCACCCTCGTCCTGGCCGTAGAAGTACGAGATATAGTTGCCGCTTCGATCCTCCACACGCACCAACGACCAAGCGAGTCGATTCAGTTTGCCATCTCGACTCTCCGCCACGCCGCCCAGGCCATACGGCCTGGCACTCACTCGCTGCCCTTGCAGTGTCGAATTGTTCAGCTTGCCGAACGTAAGAATGCGCCCGTCCTTCATGTACACACGAAACTGCGCTGGCCCGAGAGCATCCGCGTCAAGCGAGACCACCTTGATAAACGTATCCATCTCTGTGCGATACTCAGCACCGGATGCACCATAAACTCCACTCATCAGAACGAGACGCTGGCCGTCCAAACAAAACGCATCCGCCTGGGTGAACGTTACGGTTTCCACACGACCGTCTTGCGCCATGGTTCTTCGACAGCGAGCAATGGTCGACACCGGACCTAACGTCCAGCCCAATCCTACCGGCCCGTTCCCAGCTCTACTCTGATAAGAGAGGACCAAGTCCGGTTGCATTCCCGCGCGGCCGGCAGGAACCCAGATAGGAAGAGAATACGTCGCGGCGCCATCCGGACTTGCCGCTCCTGTCCCTGTCAATTTTCCAACTGTATATCCATCAGCAGCGAGCTCAGTTGGAATAATTGCGTCGGGCGACATGTCAAGACGCACAAGTGCGCTATGCGCCGACGACCCGTGTGCTCCCCAGTCCTCGCTGTCCTGAACACAGGACAACGCAACCAGCAGCAGCAACCCTGTAAATCTCCATTGCTTACTTTTCATTTTCCCTGGGCCGAATAGTAAATATTCACAAGCAATTAAATAGCCAGACTCCCATCCCACTCATCTCTCCCTACCACCAGACTCCTTTGTCGTGCATCCTCACGGCGAGCCCCCATCCCAAGTGCGTGATTCGCTGGAACTGCCTTTCCCGCCGGTGCAAACACCTGCCTTGCAATAACTCCCTGCACCACAAGTCCCGCAGTTGATGGTGCCACCACAACCATTTGCAACGCTGCCACACTCGACATCACATGCTGTCGCTGCGGTCATCGGGGTGCAGCCACATACGTTAGCGACACCTCCACCGCTACATGTGTTGTAGCCAGAGCAAACTCCACAGCTATACGTGCCCCCACAGCCATTGGGTACGGTGCCGCAGTTCTTTCCAGTGCATGCTGCAGCCTGTGTCTGTGGCGTGCATCCACACACATTGGCAGTTCCGCCGCCACCACAGGTATTACTACCGGTACACGTTCCGCAGGAGTACTGGCCCCCGCACCCATTTGCGACAAGTCCGCAATTCTTTCCTGCGCAGGCTGAGACCTGAGTTTGAGGAGTGCACCCGCACACATTGGTAGTCCCACCTCCGCCACAGGTATTACTGCCGGTACACGTTCCGCAGTCGTACTGGCCGCCGCAACCATTTGAGACAAACCCGCAGTTCTTCCCCGCCCCTGAACACGCCACTGTGAGTGCAACGGGAGAGCAACCACATACGTTGGCGACACCACCACCACCACAGGTATTATTCCCAGTACACGTTCCGCAGTCATGCTGTCCGCCGCAACCATTTGAGACAAGCCCGCAACTCTTTCCCACACAAGCTGTCGCCTTGGCGATTGGCGTGCATCCATTCAGGTAGCCACAGACATTCGCTACGCCTTCTGCGCCACACCCCATCCCCGCTGAGCACGTTCCACATTGAAGCGTGCCTCCACACCCGTCTGGCGCGCCCCCACAGTTCTTCCCGAGTTGTCCACAAGTAGCCGGCTGACACTGGCACACAGCTCCTGTCCCGTATCGACAGACATTGTCCTCATCGAACAGGCCATCACAGTCGTTATCAAGACCGTCGCAGACCTCGGCAGGAGCCACGCACGACGACCACTGGCCTCCCACACACCGCTTCGTTGAATTGGGGCAGGGCCCATTGGGGCCCGTGCAGGTACTGGCTAGCGTGTCGCTGCCTTGTCCCAGCGCGTTATCAACCGCTCCATCTCGGTTGTCATCGACGCCGTTACAGAGCTCGGCTGATGCCACGTCACGAACACAGATACCGGCAGTGCCCGTGGTACTACATTGCCTCCGGGCGGGAGCACCTGCCAAGGCAGAGCAGTCCACCGTCTTCCCTGAAGGCACCACGCATTGCCAGCCGCCTGCAACGCATGTACTGGTGCCTGTGCACCCGTTACCCTGCGGATCACAGCTTCCAGCAGTCAAGCCTTCGTCGATCAGACCATCCTGATCATTGTCGCAGTTATCGCAAACCTCGGCATGCTTGGCGGAACAGGCTCCGGCGAGAAGGTTCCCTTCCGGGTCGCAAGACAGGAAGCCACTCTTCCCACAAACACTGCAAGACACAGTGGAGGTCGGTGAGTAAAGACAATCTGTCCACTCACCGCCGACGCAGGTCCTCGTTCCCTTGCAAGAGTCGTTTGCACATGAGCCAGTCTGCCCATCCAAGCAAGACGCCATTACATCGGACGAAAACCCAAGATTGACAACCAATACAGCCCAAATACTGAAAAACGCCCTAAAACCCAACCGTCGCATCACCGTATGACCTCCGGGAGTCCCCCTCACCGGTTCTGAATCGAAAACGGCCAGACGCTAGTGACGGGATTCTCAACTGTCCATAGACCACGAGCGAATCGAGCCTTTCAGGCTCGCCGCCCGCTGCACGGGGTCCTTGTCTTTCCATTTTGATGGCCATCTCCGACGATGCATGCCCCATGTACGGAGGAGGGGGCCGCGCGGCATGGCGACTGCATCTCTAAGACTGACCGTCACCAGGGGCAGGCAGCTAGCTCGAACGCCCTGGTTGCCCAATCGGGGACGTCTACTCAGCGCCTCCAGCCGCTTGAGCTTCGCCTCGGCAGGAAGAGGAGCAATAAAAGAAAGGACAGGGCCCTTCCGATGGACCTCACGGACATGGGGCCGTGGCCTGCCATCCATAGCGCCCCAAGTCCCACCACCGCGACAGTGCCCCACCTCACCCGGGGGTCCGGTATCAATGACAGCAACGCGGTCCCTACCGTGGTGTGCTCACCCAAGCGGCTCCAACGGGAAGTCGCTCGCTCCTCTGCTCGCAACGCATCCAGCATCCGCCCGTAACGCTCGGACTCCTCGCGCCGCTCCGCTTCCGCTCGCGCCAATCCTCCTGCTTGCGCCGACGCTCGCTCCGCCTCCCTCGCCTCTCGCTGCGCCTTCCACCGCTCCGTGTTCGCCGCCTGCTGCTCCGGTGAACCCAGGTCCGCTCCGCACACGCCACACGTGGAGGCGAAGCGACCGTTCTCGGACTCGCAGTGCACGCACCTCGGGAAGTCCAGCGCCGGCTCCTCGTCCGTCAGCGCCAGCGGCTCCTGTCCCTTGAAGCGCTCCAGGTGTGCTTCCGGCACGCCTGTCTCCCCCGCCACCGCCTCTCGCTCCGACAGCGCCTCGAACCGGCCACTGCTCTCCAACGACGAGGCCTGTGGCGCCCCTCGCTCGGGACGCTCCCGCTCCAGGTTCAGGAAGCGTGAGAGCCTCGACTTCATGAGCTGGCCTCGCCCGTGACTCTGTCCGACGCGGGCCGGGTCCTCCCTCGCGCCCAGTCCCTCAAGCGGTCGATCTCCGACTTCATCGTCACCGACAGCGGGAACGTCTCCTGGATGGCTCGCGCCAGGTGCCGCTGCTCCAGCTCCGTTCCCTCCGCGAAGGCTTCGTACAGTCCGGCAATCACTGCCTGCTCTATCTCCGCGCCGCTGAAGCCCTCGGTCAGTTCCGCCAGCGCATCCAACCCGAAGTTCGCGGGGTGGCGCTTCCGGCGCTCCAGGTGGATGCGGAAGATGTCTCGCCGCTCGGCCTGCTCCGGCAGGTCGATGAAGAAGATTTCGTCGAAGCGTCCCTTGCGCAGCACCTCGGGCGGCAAGCCGTCGATGCGGTTCGCCGTGGCCACCACGAACACCGGCGCGGTCTTCTCCTGGAGCCACGTGAGCAGTGTCCCAAACACTCTCGCGGACACCCCGCTGTCCGCCGTGCTCGAGGACGCCACCCCGGACAATCCCTTCTCAATCTCATCCACCCACAGCACCACCGGTGCCACGCTCTCCGCCACGCGGATGGCCTTGCGCAGGTTCTCCTCGGACGAACCAATCAGCCCGCTGAAGATTCGCCCCATGTCCAAACGCAAGAGCGGTAGGTTCCAGTGCGCCGACACCGCCTTCGCCGTGAGGCTCTTTCCACAGCCCTGCACGCCCAACAACAACAACCCCCGAGGCTCGGGCAGACCGAACTGCCGTGCCCGTTCTCCGAAGGCCGCCGTGCGCTGACTCAGCCACGATTTCAGATTCCGCAGGCCGCCCACGCTCCCCAGGCTCTCCTCCGGCGGGTAGTACTCGAGCAAGCCGCTCTTGCGAATCACCTGCCGCTTCTCGTCCTGGATGCGCTTGATGTCCTCCGGCCCCAACTTCCCATCCGCGACGATGGCCTTCGCGAAGGCGTTCTCCGCCTCCGACAACGTCAATCCCAGCGCCGCCTTGATGAGCTGATCCGCCGTCTCGCGCGACAGCTCCACCGTCGCCTTGTTGCCCTTGCGCACCAGCGCGACAATCTCTTTCAAGAGCCGCAAGAGGTCGTGGTAGTCCGGCAGCGGCACATCGACGACCGAGACTTCCTTCTCCAGCTCGATCGGAATGTTCAGCGTCGGCGACAGCAGGATGACCGTCGTGAAGGTACTCTTGAGGAAGTGCGCCAGCTCGCGCAGCGCGCGCACCACGCTCCGCTCCTCGAGATAGGGATGGAAGTCCTTGAGCACCACCAGCGCGGGCTCGTTCAGCTTCTCGATGGCCGCCAGCGCTTCGTGCGGGTCTCTCGTCGCCTCGGGCTGCGCGGGGCTTCGCGAGCCTCCCATGTTGCGCAGTCCTCGCGTGACGGACCAATGGAAGACGGCCTTGCCATGCGAGCGCGCCAGGTCCGCCAACACCGCCTCCACCCGGTGCTCCTCCCACGACACCAGGTAGAGCAGCGGATAGCGGGCCCGGATGAGGATATCGAGCTCCTCCAGCCACGGCGCGGTGGCGGGAGGACGCGGAGCGGGAGCCATGGACACCATGCCCCCTGGTATAGCCCGCCCCAGGGCTGCCCGCGTTCCGGGGAGGGTGTTCAAGAAGGCTTCAGCTCTGCAACCAGGGAAGCCGAGAACACGGTTTGACGCACCGCGCGTGGCAACCGGTGCACACGCGGGGCGTCCAGTCGTCAACGGGTCGACGTTCGGCCGAGCCGCGGACTTCCCCACCCCTTCGAGCAGGGTGAGTCTTCGCGCTGCCCATGCCCACGCGCAACCTCATCCTTCTCGTCGAAGACCATGCCGACAGCAGAGAGATGCTGGAGGAGTTCCTCACGCTCGAGGGCTTCAACGTGGAGGTCGCTATCAATGGACTCCACGCATGGGAGCGATTGAGGCGCCCGCCTCACCCGGACGTCATGCTGCTCGACTTGATGATGCCGGTGATGAGCGGTTGGGAGCTGATGGAGCGCATCCTCCAGGACCCCTCGCTGCGCCGCCTGCCCGTCATCGTCGTCTCCGGCGCGGGCGCCACCCGCCCCGCCCCCGACGGCATCCTCGCCTCCATCCCCAAGCCGCTGGACCTGGAGGAGCTGGTGCGCGCGCTGTCGCCCTTCCGGCCGCTGCGCGCGATGGAGGCGTCGTACTGAGGTTCAGGAGAGCGAGGACGGAGGGAATGAACCCGAGGACTCGGGCATGAGCAGCTCCGTCAATCGCAGCAATCCCTCGCGCTGCTCCAGCCGGTAGCGCACCCGGAAGCCCGAGGCCAGGACGGCCATGCCTGTCCAGCCGGGCTCCAGCGTCTCGCCCACGGGCAGTGTCACGGGGAGCGCCCCCAGCTCCGCCTGGAGTTGCTCTCGCATGGACGCGCTGAAGCCAGACAGCACCCGGAGCACCCGAGCATCGAGTTGGAGACGGAGGGCCATGGTCCGTCACAAGCTGCGCACCTCAGGGTGACTGAACAAGACGGTCCCGTCGTCCAGGGAACGCGTCGGCTTCCCATCCCCGCCGAGTCCAAGAAAGCCGGCAGTGTCCAGCAGCCAACGCTGGGGGTGGGGTTGTTCGTGACAAACCCTTGGCCGCCCTGGGGGGAAGCTGCTCTGCTCTCATCAGACATGTCCGGCCGGCAGCATCTGCTCCTCGTCGAGGATGACCGCGCGTGGCGAGAGGGCGTGGGACACGCCGCCCACGCCGCGGGCTTCTCGGTGTCCCTGGCGACCGACGGCGCCGAGGCGCTCGACTGGTTGGGACGCAACCCGCGCCACCATCACCCCGACCTCATCTTGATGGACATGGTGCCCCCGCGCGTGGACGGCTGGGCCCTGTATGGACGGCTGCGAACGGACGCGGCGCTGCGCCACCTGCCGCTCATGTTGATGTCCTCGGCCGAGAGTCCCCCTGACATGGCGCTGGGCGGCGTGGTGGACATCCTGCGCCGACCCGAGCGACCCGAGGCGCTCGTGGGCACGCTGTACCCACGCCTGCGTGACTTGCGCCTGCGCGAGCGGCCCGAGGCGCCCGCGCCCTACGCGCTGCGCCTGCCCGACGAGAGCCTGTACGCGCTGCACGCCCTGCCCGCGCCGGTGCGGCACGCAGTGCGCCTGCACCTGCTGCGCGCCGCCGAGCTGGCCGCCACCGAGGCCCCTCGGACATCCCACTGGCTCATGGCCCTCCCCAGCGAGCAGCCGTCCCTGCTGGTGACCGTGGAGGGGGTCCGCGTGGTGCTGGAGGTGGATGACTCCACGCGCGCACTCACCGCCAGCCTGGTCCTCATCCCCTCGCACCTGCGCGACGCCTGACGCGCTCAGGCGGTGCTTTCATCCAGTGCGCGGAACATCGGGCCGGTGGCTCGCGCGTCGACGCGCGCGGACAAGGGCGACGTTGAAGTGGCCTCGAATTGCGTGAGGGTGACTGCCTGCACTACCTTGGTGGGGCACATCCCGCGTGTTCGCGGTCGGTCTCGCCAGCCGGTCCCAACTCGGCGTCTAGATTGCCCCTGCAGGCCCGTCTGGTGTGGTCCTCGCGCGAGAGCATCGCCGCGCAATTGGTTGCACTCCTGAAGTCAGAGCCCCGAGAGTCCGTCGACCTGAGGTTTCGCGCCCTCTCGTTGCTCGACATCTTCGGGAGCAACGAACAGATCCCCTTTCTACGGGAGCTGGCCTTCGACCCGCTCGAGCACTATCGCATCCGCGTCAACGCGCTGCGTGTGGCGACGAAGTACGGACTCACGCTCTCCGGTCGCGAGTTCGTGCAGCTCAGCGGAGACCCAGCCTATGGGATGTCTGTCATCTCGGGCCTGCGCATGATGTTCGACATCGCGAGGCTCGAATCCCTCGATGACGCCCTGAAGGAGGAACTGCTCCAACTGTCTCCCAGAAAGAGGAGCAGCATCCTCAGCCTTTCAGGGCATGTCCCGCAGCCTCCTGAGCTGGAGGCGTGGCTGTTCGAACAGTGGTACCAGACCGATCGTCACCTGCTGGTGGCGCCGGATTCGGACATCCCCGAAGGAGCGATGCGCAACGTCAACATCGCGCTCGCCCATCGGGAGCGCCCCGAGGCGTGGCACTTGCTCTGTGAATGGAGTGAGGGGCTGAGCGACGAGCAGTGGGAGGAACTCCTGGGGCGCCGGTCCGGCCCGAGTCGCGAAGAGGTGGCGCGACTCGCGAATGCCTCCCGTGCTCTCCATCGTTTTGCCGCCAGGCGGCTCCTGCTCCCCCTCGCCGCGCTGCGAGCCCATTGGGGAGACGAGGAATTGCTGCGTCGGCTGGACCGTGTCATCCAGGCGGCGCACGTCGCGAGCATCGTGCCGCATTCCATGGTGGCACCTCCCAGGTTCTTCTCTCAGGCTGTGGAGTTGCTGGGAGAATGGGAGGTTGCCCGGCACCGCGTGTTGTACCGGCGCCTCTGTGATTTCAACCTGGCGCAGGCGGTGCGATTCCATCTGTACCAGCAGCTCCGAACAAGAGATCCGGCCGTGGCCGCACGTTGGGCGCTCGTCGCGTCGCACTACCCAGAGAACACGGAACTCCTCCAACGGATTCTGGATCGACCCTTGTCCCATACCCCGGTACCCGAAGATCGTCCCGTGCTCCTGGCGGCGCTCCGGGAAACCGAAGAGCGGGAGCAGTCTCTGGCGCTCTCCGGATTGCTTTCACTGGGCGAAAGCGGACCGGGATGGGTGGACCGACTCCAATCCCTGTCGCACGCCGAGAGTCCGCACGTCCGCGTCCTCGCGCTCGCGGGGCTTGTTCAGCAAGGCCAGCGGGAATGGTTGGAACCACTCAGGCGGATGGCCGTCGATGACTCCGACCAGAGCGGTCGACGCACTGCCCTCGAATGGCTCGCCAAGTTGGATGCGGAGGTCAGCGGCCCCCTGTTCGCGAACCTCCTGCTCAAGGAGGTTTCGGAGCAAGACGCCAACCCCAGGGAGAAGCGGAGCCTCTTGAGTCATCCCGCGCTCGAAGCGCTGTCCCGGCGCGGAACGGCCGAAGACCTCTCCCTCCTGCTGGAAGCTCGGCTGGGTGGCTACTTCACCCAACACGTCGACAAACATTTCAGGCACCACCTTGCCCGCCAGGAGGGGGAGCCCGTCGCCGATTGGCCTCCGCGCAAGACCTCCGATAGCTGGTGTGAGGAGTGCCTGATGTACGAAGAGTAGGTCCACGAGAGAGTCGGGCGCCTGAGGCCGCCCGACCCTTCTCCGTCGAAAAAGAGGGAAGAAAACGCCTGCTCCGCGTTCCCCCCGGAACCAAGGAGTGGACGAGCATGCGTTTGAACTGGAATCCCCGGCCCGGGCTGGGGAGGTTGTGTGCACTGGTGTGCGCACTGGCCGCTGCGGCCTGTGGCGACATGGGCGCGCCCGCACCCGAAGAGACTCCCGACGACACCGTGATGGCCACGGCGCAGCCATTGGCCTTCTCGTCACCCATGAACTTCGACGAGCTGCGCGGCCTGCCCCTGGCGCCCTCCACGTTGGACATGACGGTGCAGGACCTGCTGCGCGTGCTGCCCTCTCCCCGCTTCGATGACCTGCGCGGGATCCTCACCACCAAGCACCAGCCCACGGACAAGGTGCGCCTGGTTTCTGCCTATGCCCGGGACTACCCGGTCTTCCTCAAGGGCAACCAGGCCCTGCTGCCCAACGCGGATGGCGTGTTCGCCACGCAGTCCCCCGTCATCACCTGGGACACCGTGGGCGGCGGCGCATGCAGCAGCACGCACGCCTGCGCGAAGCTCTACGAGCCCACCACGGAGCTGCAGGACTACGCCGCCATCGTCATCGTCGCGCCCCGCGTGGAGCTGGCTGGCGCCGTGGAGACGGGCGGCACGAGCCTCATCATCGCGACGGGCGAGTTCGACTCGCACGACTTTCCGCTGCGCACCACTCCGGGGCCTCGCCCCGCTGTCCCGGAGGCACCCGAGGGCCCTGTCGCTCCCTCCGGGCGAAATGGCCGCAACGCGGGCCAGTTCGTCCTCTACGCCAACGTGCTGCGCGGCGTGCGCGTCAACGCCACGGGTGAGAAGGGCGAGGACGGCAAGGATGGCAAGGATGGTCAGGCCACCGGCATCACGACCACGGTCACCGGCAGCCCCGGGCCCAATCCCTCGGTGACCTGCAAGCTGGGCACGATGGTCAAGTCTCCGCAGGGCGGCGGCAACGGCGGCGCGGCGGGGCGCTCGGGCGACGTCCTCGTCCGGTACACCGGCATCGTCGGGCGCGGTCTGGTGCGCGAGCCCCAGAAGTCCGCGTACGTCACGCCCGAGCAGTGCTTCACCGACTCGAACCTCCACTGCCAGAGCCTGAAGTGCCGGTGGAATCCCTCCATCGCGCTCTGCGACATGCTGACCGAGGCGGACAACGCCCAGTGCTCGGATGGCATCGACAACGACCACAACGGCTACACGGACTGCGATGACTACGGCTGCAGCAAGAACCCGCACGTCACGGTGTGCCCGGATGCCTCCTGGTCGCAGCTCCAGAAGGAGGTCTCCGCCGAGGCGTGCAGTGACGGCGTGGACAACGACGGCGACGGGAAGGTGGACTGCGCGGATCCGCAGTGTGGCGTGCGCTCCATCTGCCAGGTGAGCCATGTCTCCAACGGCGAGTTCTCCGAGCAGGCCTGCTCCAACGGCATCGACGATGACGGCGATGGCTACACGGACTGCATGGACAATAGCTGCAAGGCCTCCGCGACCAACTGCGGCACCACGGGCGAGGGCGGCGAGGAGAAGTGCGCCGACGGGCTCGACAATGACAACGATGGCTTGCCGGACTGCGAGGACCCCGGCTGCTCCGGCACCGCCACGTGCAACTACGGACCGGCCATCGCCTTCACCAACGGCATGGAGGAGTCCACCGAGGCGGCCTGCACGGACGGCCTGGACAACGACCTGGACGGCGACGTGGATTGCGCGGACCGCGAGTGCCAGGTGAACCCGCGCGTCACCTCGTGCGGCAGCGAGCGCACGCTTCAGAACTGCACGGACGGCATCGATAACGACGGCGACGGCCGCGTGGACTGCGCGGATCCGGGCTGCTCGGACAACCCCTACGTAAAGCTGTGCGATGCCCAGTACTACCCCTTCCTCCAGGAGAGCACGACCGCCACCTGCACGGACGGCATCGACAACGACGGGGACCACTACCCCGATTGCGCGGACTACCAGTGCCTCAACAACCCGCTGGTGGCCACCAGCGCGTGCGGCATCCAGGAGAACACCGTCGCCGCGTGCAGCGACGGCGTGGACAACGACGGCGATGGCCGCGTGGACTGCGCGGACGAGAACTGCGCCTACAACCCCTTCTACGGGGACATGCTGTGCCGCTCGACGGCGCAGACGGGCCATGACGTGTCGCTGAGCGCGCCGTACAACGGCCACTACACGGACCTGGCCGCGGAGTTCATCAACCCCGCGCCGGCCATCGGCCGCTACGGCAAGCGTGGCAACCGCGCGAGCGTCACGGTGGGCGTCATCGTGCAGGAGGCCCCCACCGGCTCGTGCGAGTTCTACGACGACTATCTCTGCCAGCCGCACAACGAGACGCGCAATTGCTACGTCGGCCCCTCGGCCACCAACGGCACCGCGGGCGCCACCAGCACGCCGGGCACGCAGAAGGCCCTCCGCGTGGCGCGTCGAGACGTGGACATGCTGCGCGCGCTCCTGGCGCCGCAGACGTGGCGGGTGAGCGCCGCGCACGGCAACGCGCTCTTCAAGCGCGGCGAGCTGCAGCCGGCCTCGTTCCAGTACACGCAGGCCATCATGGAGATGAGCGGCATCCTGTCGCAGGCCAAGCTGGACTGTGACGTGCCGCCCACGGGCAAGCCCTTCCCGGACGTGTACCTGCACGGCGCGCTGTGCCCGGTCCTCCGGCACGACGTGACGAAGCTCAGCTACATCCAATCGCAGCGCAACTTCTTCGGGTTGGCCAAGGACACGCCGCTCAACCCGCACGTGCGCTACGAGCAGCGCCGCACGCAGTTCAACACGCTGTACGGCGTGCTCGACAGCTCCGTGTCCAACTGGCTGACCTTGTCCAACGGCCTGCAGCTGACGGCTTGGATGACCCAGCACCAGGGCGAGCTGAACAACGAGGTCATCGCCCTGGCGGCGGACCTCGCGACCGCGGACCAGCGCGTCACCGTGGCGGCCGCGTCCGCCAACGCGCTCCAGACGGCCATCGCCAACCGCAAGGCGGCCATTGATTCGCTGACGGCGGACATCCAGACGACGGACACGCGCATCATCGAGAAGTACAACGCGCAGGCGAAGGGCTTCGGCGACTTCCTGTTGGACCTGGTGGGCTCGGTGGCCTCGGCCTACGGCGGCCAGTTCCTCGCGGCCGTGGCGGGCAAGGCCGCGGACGCGCTCTGGAACGAGGTGAAGAACAGCTTCAAGTCCGAGTCGAGCAGCACGCCCGTGGCGGGCTCGGGTCCCTCGAGCAGCGACAACAACTCGTTCCTGTCCGGTCTCTGGGATGCGCTCTCCGGCGCCGCCGCCGACGCGGCCAAGAGTCAGCCCTTCAAGGACAAGCTCAAGGCGGGCGGCACCGAGCTGTGGGACATCATCAGCGGCAACCAGAAGAGCGTCCCGCGCAGCGTCATCGCGGATGAGGTGAAGAAGGAGATCCTCAGCCAGTCGCAGGTGGAAATCACCCTGGACCTCTTGGACCTCCAGGCCCAGGTCACCAAGGCCCAGGCCGAGTACAAGCTCGCGATGATGGAGCGAGACACCGTCCTGCTGCGCCAGCGCAACGCGGTGGCTGCACGCGACGCGCTCCAGAGCATCGTGGACTTCGGCACCGGCACCGAGCTGCGCGCGTTCGACCAGCTCCTGGTGGGCCAGCAGGTGTACGCCACCGCGACGCGCACGCTGGATGAACTCATCTACCGCTACTGGGAACTCATCCGCGTGGCCGAGTACCAGTACCTGCCCTTCGACCCGGCCTCGGGCGACAGCGCCATCCCGGCGGGCTTCCGCACGACGTATGACTTCAACCTGCTGACCTACCCGGACATGCAGACGAAGCTGGTGTCGCTGGACGACCTGCCCACGCACACCGTGCAGAGCCAGACGCTGTACTACCGCCGCCTGCCCGCGACCTCCTTCCACGCGCTCACGGTGGACGAGACGACGCGGCTGAAGGACCTGGGCACGCTCACCACCGCGCATCCCAGCCTGGTGGGCACGCGCTTCCAGGTGACGACCTCGGACCTGGCCGCCACGCCCGCGCTCGCGGCGCGCAACGGGCACCGCGTGCGCAACGTGCGCGTCAACCTGGTGACGGACACGGGCGCTCCCGTCTCCGTGGATGCCTTCCTGGTGCGCGACACCGTGGACGCGTTCAAGATGGGCACCTACGTGGCGGAGTTCGAGCTGGTCGACGTGGACCGCTTCCCCAATGGCAACCCGCGCTCGGTCCTGCACTACGTGCCGTTCACCGCGTGCGTCTCCACGCCGCCCGCGTGCAACGTGGCGGACCCGAGCTGCGCGACGCCCTTCCAGAACGCGGCCTTCGCCGACACGTGCAGCGTGGCGCCCGGCGGCTCCACGCCGGACACCAACTCGTTCTATGACCGAAGCCTGCTCGGCGAGTGGCTGCTGGTGATGGACGCCTCCAGCTACACCTCGCTGGGCACGGTGCGCGCGGCCGAGGTCGTCTTCCAGGCCACGGGCACGGCCATCTAACGCCTCACCTCACGAAGTACTCCGGACGGGCACGCGAGGATGCGTGCCCGTCTGGTGCAACACCGCGCCTGGGCATCGCCTTCTGAATCCGAGGCTCAGCGCACGGGCACGCGCGACAGCGCACCCGTCTGGAGATTCAGCCAGACCACGCGCCCCAGCTCGTCGAAGCAGACGAGCGCGTCCGCGGTCAAGCGCACCTGGATTCGTGCGGTTCCCTCGAAAGACAGCCACGCGCACACGCGCCCGCGCAGGTTCGCCAGACGCACCTCGGTCTCGTGCGCGGAGAACTCCAGCTGCTCCGCACGCCAGTTCGCGCCCAGCCACAAGGCCGTGAGCTTCGGATGGAACTGCGTAGGGGTCTTCAAGGAACGGCCCTGCCCCGGGGCCACCCACACCGGCGTCGAGGAGCCCAAGCATTGGATGCTGACTTCTCCGTCCGGGGTGAGCGAGATGGAGAGGGGTGGATCCGGAAGGGTCATCTCGGTGCGTGCGCGCAGCGTGGGGCCCGACGCCAGGGAGTAGCTCCACCGCGACGGACTCTCACCCGACGCAATGAATGACATCCGCTCGGCATCCGCCTCCAGCGCCAGCACTCGGCCGCCCACCTCTGTGACGCGCCACAGGGCACGCGGTGCCTCGGCCAGCACATCCAACATCAGCACCGTGTCCACCTCGGACACGAACCATCGGTCGCCGTCATAGAGCGAGGACCAAGCGTGGATCCGCATATCGCACCACGTGCTGGCCTGACGGCGCGTCAGGTCCAGGCGCGACACGCGCATCAAGTCCCCTCGCCGAGCCAGCGCCAACGCCCGATGTCCCTTCATCGCGACCACGAGGCGAAAGGCCGGCACGTCGAAGTGGGCCAGACGTTGCCCCCCGCGCTCCACCAGACGCACGCCCGCCTCGCCCAGCGCGAGGAGGAGCCGATTGCCAGGCAGCACCGCCACGTCATGAATGGGGTACAGCCCTCGCTCTCGCTCCGTCACCCGCAGCGTTCGCGAGGCCACGGTCGCGGCGTCGAACCAGAGTGCGGACGAAGCGGAGCCCTCGCGCAGTCGCGGCAGGTCGGTGCGCATCGCCACCAGCGCTGGCTCCTCCAGCAGGCTGTTCACCACGGCGATCGCGGCCCCCTGCGGTCCCGGGGCTTGCTCACGCAGCAGCGCGCGCACGGTGGGCCCGAGGAGCGCATCCCGCATCTCCGAGGCAGGTTGCGCGTCCTCCAGCGAGGAGGCGAAGGCAAGCCGCTCCCACGCACGCTCGGGGTCCTCATCCTCCAGCAGCGCGCGCACGCGATTCCGCGTCCGCTCGAAGTCCTCGGGCGAGAAGACCGCGCGGAGGGCCAACAGCCGCGCGCCGGGCAGGCCCCCCAGGTCCGAGCCAAGCTCCAACCATCGGGCAATCAAGGCGCGTGCGCCCGGCAGGACGCGGGCGACGCGAATGGCTTGCTCCCAATCTCCCGACTCGGCGAGAGAGTCCGCCCAGAGGAGCCGCAGCGACTCGGATTCGGCGGGATGGGTGCGGCCCAATCGCATCACCGCGTCCCCAAACGTCCCGGTCCGTCGCGCCACGGCCACCGCGCGCGCCAGGTCCTTCGCCAGGAACCACTGACGCACCACGAGCCCGGGGGCCAGGTTGTGTCCCTCGGCTACCTCCGCCGCGAGCTTGAGCCGGCCGTGCCGCTCCAGGAAGGACACGGCTTCTTCATGCGCGCCCAGCAACTCCGTCAGGACGAACGCTGCTTCCTCGATGCGACCCTCGCGCTCGAGGCGCGTGAAGGCTTCTCGATAGCGCTGCTTGAGCACGGCGTGGAGTGCGGCACCCCCGCCGAAATCCTGCCCGTCGCCCGCATCGGGCTTCGGCTGGATGCGCAGGTCGGCCCGAGGCGAGGGCATCCCGAGCGAGAGCGGCACACGCTCCTTCGACTCGCCCCCCAAGGGGATGGCGTAGCGCAGGGCCTCGTCGAGCTTCCCCGACTCGAACATCCCGAGGAGGTTGCGCACATACGCAGCCTTGCGCTCCCCGAGCAGCGGCCCGAACGGGGTGTGGCGAATCAGCCAGTCCGTCATCCGCTGGAACAGGCTGATGCGAGGAATGGCCGGAGCGTCACCCGGCGGATGCGTCTCCGTGCCCTCGCCGGATCGATTCGGATCCGTGGCGCCGCCGGTCTGATGCGAGCCCTTCCGGGCGCTCACACGCATCACCCCGTTCACGTCCCGGGCACCGCGCGGTCCCTGAGGAAGCACCCGCTTCGGCTGGGCCCTCCGCATCCCCATCAACAGCGACCCGAGCCACTCGGCCAGCGCGCTCCGCAGTCCACGACGCGCGAGCGAACCCGCTCGGGTTGCGTTGGATTGAGCAGGCGTCTCTGTTCGAGCGGCCGGTGTCCCGCGCATTCCCGCGAGCAGCTCCTGCGCTTCCTTCGCGAGCACGGGCAGGCCCGGGCCGAAGGACTCTCGGGTGGGCGCGGGACGTGCTTCCAGATGAGGCACCGGCGGGGGTGGTGCGCCCAAGCCCGCCACGGCCATCCGCTGCCATCCGGACGCGTCCAGCCACGCAGAGGGGTCCACGAGCCGCGCTCCCGCCAGCGCATGCACGGTCGCGACGCCCGCGGTCACGAGCACCACGGCCTCCGCGGAGAGGCTCAAGCGCGCGCGCTCCTTGGGGAGCAGCGGCACGGACAGGAGCGCTCCCTCTTCCCACGTCAGGGGCAAGCCCAGCGCTTGCGCACAATCCGTGGCGCGCGAGGTCTCCCACTGAACCAGGTAGCCCTCCGCGACGTGAAGCACGAGCGCGTCAGGCTCCCAGACAGACAGCACCCGGCGCCGGGCTTCCGCCTCGCCCAGGAGACGCGGATCGAACCAGAGCGCCCGCGCGCGCACGGTGCCGCGATGCAGGTGCGCACGAGGGCGAAGCCCTGCCCCACTCGGACGCATCACCGCAGCTCCGGGGAGAGACGCAGCAAGGTCTGTCTCGCGTTCAAGTCCCACACTCCCAGCCCGTCCTCCGTCCGCCAGCCCAGCACCGCCACCCCATGGCTCACTTCCGCCTGGAGCACGCGACCCGGCGCCTCCATCACCACCTCCACCGAGCCTCCAACCCCCATGAACGAGAAGGTCCGCTGGTTCGGCTCCAGCACGAGCAAGCGCGGCTTTCCTTCCGCCGGATCCAGACAGGCTCCCATCACGCGCACCTCTTTCGGCACGGTGATGGAATGCAGCGAGTGCTCGAAGCCGACCTGCCACGTATCGCGCTCACCAAGGAACGCGAGCAGCGGACCGGGACGCTCGAACGGCTTGGGCGTCCATCCAAAGAAGGCCCGGCTCCCCATGGCAGGCAGCGAGGTCTCCATGGAGCCCTCGCGACCTGTCCTCACGAGCGACAAGCTCCACTTTGGATTGGAGGGTCCGCCCTTCTCCATCCAGGCCAACAGCACGACATCATTCGGCTCCACGCGAATGCTCGCGACCACCGTCCCCAGGCCCAGTGGGTCCAGGCCGAGGACTGCATCCTTGTCGGTAGAGCGGGTCCTGAAGACCTTGCCGCTCACCTCGACCACGAGGAGCTGCTCCTGCCCCTTCGCGTCCAAGTACGACAGCAGCCGGCCTGGGAGCTGAGTCGGACTCGACGCACGAAGCGGCGTGTGCTCCGTCACGTCCGGCGCGAAGTGGACCTGCCGCAGCCCCCGCGCGCAGCGAAGCTGACCGCGCAGCCGTGGCTGACCCGCTTCATCACACGTCAGCAGGAGGAGCCCCCCATCGCCCCGCCAACCCGCGGCCACCACCGTCTCACCCGGCCGAGGTGACAAGCCACGCGGCTTGGGCACCGTCGCGTTCACCGAGTTCGGGATGATCTGGGACAGGACCGCGTTGTCCTCCCGGAAGAGCACCAGCCGGCGGCCATTCCCCGAGAACGCGAAGCCCCGCAGCCGAGTAGCGGTCGTCACGGGCTTCGGAGCCCGGGCCCGCAACGGGGAGCGCAGCAGGCGGACGCAGACCTCCTGCGCGGGCAGCTCCAGCACGAGCCGCTGCGCCGAGCGCGTCGGGGGCTTCACATCGACGTGCAGCGCTCGCGTGCCCAGGGCTATCGGCTCGCTGATCTCCACCCGGAACGCGCCCTGGGCTTCGGGCAACTGGCCCAGCCGCGACGCACCCACGAGCCACAGCTCATCGGAACCGAGCGCCAGGACTTCGCGCCACTCCGCGAGCCGCGAGGGCGTCGGCGTGTCGAGCGTGCGGGCCTCGCTCCAGGCGCGCAGCGACTCCTCGGTCACCACTTCGAACAACGCGCCCTGGGGCGAGTGCTGGAGCAGGGCCCAGGCAAAGGCCACCCCCGCCGCTTCAGCGCGACGGGCCAGCGTCAGCAGCACCGCGAGCTGGGCAAGCCGTGGGAGGCCCAGTTGATCAGGGCCCACGTCCAGCAGCACGACCGAGCGACGCGTGCGCTTGGGTTGCTGATAGGACCGCTGGAGAAAAGCCAGCTCGCCCATGGCCGCGCGCCGCACCAGCTCGTCAGGAGCCTCCAGCGCCCACAACCACTCGCTGGTCAGCAGCCGCTCCAACGGCCCACGGCGAGTCAGGCCGTCGTAGCCCTCCGGCTCGCCGCCCCGCACGACCTCATTCGTCGCGCCCACGGGTCCTATCGCCGCGGACAATCGCATCAGCCAATGCCCCAAGGAGGCGCTGGCATCCTCGGGCAGGAGCGCGAGCTGGCGCGCCCACGGACGCAACGCTGGGGGCAGCGCGTTCACGGGTTCCCCCAGGCCTCGAGCGTGGCGCGGTGCACGACCCGCGCGGGCCCCACGGGCACCAGCCGTTGCCCCTCGGGCAGCACCGCCAGCGGCGTGCTTCCCTTCGGCATCCGCGCCACCCACGCGCGCTCCCACAATGGGAGCGGCGCATCGGGGCGCACAGCGCACGGCAGCAGCAGTGATGGCGCCACTGGGTCACGCCCCAGATAGAGCGCGCCATCCACCCACGGCAGCGTCTCGGCCTCTCCGAGCAGCACGAGCACGCCCTCGCCCGCCACACCACTCCATCGCGCGAGCTGGGCATCCGACGCCTCCAGCACGCGACGCTTCAGCGCGAGCGCGACCGGCCCCACGCCCGCCACCGCGATGGGCTTGAGCGGAATGGGACGGGGCAACCAGCGAAGCTCGGCCGAGCCCGCTGCACCCGTGGCTTGCGGAGTCATGAGCGGATCAAGAGAGCGCACGCGATGCCGGACCTCACCTGCGCGCTCACGCGACGCGCGCCTCGGAGCCCGCGCGCTCCTGCTTGGACGCGGTCTGGAGCGCGGCCATCAGCGACTCGCGCAAGACTCGCAGCGCCTCGGGACGGGCCTCCGGCGCGAAGCCCGCATCCATCTCGCGCGCCACACCCTCCAGCTTGAGTCGCCAGGACGCGAGCGCCTCGACCTCGGAGTCGAGCGGGCGCGCGGCCAACAAGACATGTCCCGCCGCGGCGATGCGCTGGGCTCGGACCTGGGGTCCCGCGCTGGCCTCCAACGCCGCCGCGGACAGCGTGGCGCTCTCCGAGGCCGCGAGTTGCTCACGCAGCACCTCGCGCGCGAGCGCCTGCGCCTCTTGCGTCGGCACCGCGTAGACGAGCGGCCACAGGTCCGCCGCCGACGGCTCGCGGCGCCCGGCGAGCACCGCGGCCGCGGCGATCAACCGCTGCGTCTTCACCACGCGCCGGTCCGACAGCGCGATGCCCGCGCCTCGCAGCGTGCGCAGCGCGTGCGCCAGGTGTGGCCGCACGCGCCCCAGCTCCACCTCGCGCGCGGCCTGGGTGAGCACATCGAGCGACGCCATCGACGCCACGCGCGGCTCCGAGGTGGACCACAGCCTCGCGCCGCCAGACAGCAGGTCCTCCAGCCGCGCGTCGGGCACGGGCTCGATGAAGATGCGCGCGAGGAAGCGGTCCGCGAAGGCCGCCAGCGACGGTTCCTCGGGCAGCGCGTTGGCCGCGCCCACGCACACCCGCAAGGGACAGCGCATCCGCGTGTGTCCCCGCCGGAACGTGCGCTCGTTGAGGAGCCCGAGCAGCGTGTTGAGGATGGCGGTGGAGCCCAGGAACACCTCGTCGAGGAAGGCCACCTCCGCCTCGGGCAACATGCCCGTGGTCTCCGTCTCCACGGTGCCCTCGCGCAGCTTGCGCAGGTCCACCGGACCGAACAGCTCGGAGGGCTCGGTGAAGCGTCCCAGGAGGTACTCGAAGTAGGAGCCGCCCAGTCCCCGCGCCGTGCGGCGCACCGCCTCGCTCTTGGCGGTACCGGGTGGGCCAATGACGAGCAGGTGCTCCTCCGCCACGGCGGACAGCGCGACGAGCTCCACCATGGCCTCGCGCTCGACGAGCCCCTGCCCCGCATCCGTGAGGGCCTCGCGGAGGGAGGCGACCGCGGCTTCGAAAGTGACCGACATGCGCGCCAGCCTAGCCGCCGCCCTCGGCCGGGGCGAAGAGAACCAGGAGCACCAGCCGCTCGGCGATGTCATGGAAGCGATGGGGCACGTGCTTGGGCACGAAGACGAAGTGGCCCGGCTGGATGTCCTGGACCGCTTCGCCCACGGTGAGCCGCGCGCGCCCCGAGACGGCGTAATACACCTCGTCCTCCGCGTGCGGACGCTGACGGTCCTCCGCGCCCGCCTCGAGCACGTACAGGCCCCCGCTCATGGCGGCCCTGCGCAAGAACTCCAGATAAGGCTTCTCACCCTGTTGCTGTTGCGCCAGCAGCGCGTCCAGGGTGAAGGCGGCGAACGACTCGGATGAAGTGCTCACCAGGCCTTCATGCCACACCCGCGCCGGAAGCGGAGCCCTGGCTCTCGCACTGAGAGCCCGCTGGAGGATGGCCGGGTGACAGTCCGACTGTGCTCCCTTGGGCGTCGGGTGCGCGAAGAGTCTCGCAGTGTCGCGTGGCCGCTACTCAGCCCTGGCGGCGGGACAGATGGGAACCCGCGCCGGCTCGGGTATGTGAGCCCAGCCCAAAGGAGGCTCAGTGAAACGGATTGGAATGGCGCTGCTGTTCGCCACGGTCGTCGTGACGTATGTCGGGGCATGCGGTCAGGCCCCCGAGAGCAAGGAGGCCGACAAGGGGGACACAATCCCTGTCACCGCGAGCCAGTGCATCCGGGGACACTGGAGCTGCCAGGCGGATGGCGCGGCGTTCGACTACACGTCGCTGGCCTGTGAAGCGGAGCTGCGCGCGCGGTCCGATGCGAAGCTGGCCTGCGAGGGGCACTGCACCACGAACTGCACGGACTCCGGCTGGCAGGCCCCCCACTCGGCGCCGCCCGCCGAGACCGATGGCGCGCTCGCGCCCGGGCCCTGTCAGCAAAACTGTCTGGAAGCCTATCGCGTCTGTTCGGAGTCCTGCGTGGACGACCCCGGCCCCGACGATGGGGGCGTGAACGACAATGAAGAGTGCCTCCGCCACTGTCTGCTCACGCGACTGGTCTGTCTGAGCCGCTGCCGCACCCGCTACTGAGCGCCCACCCGCATCGCACCAGTCGTCTAGACTGGTGCCATGAACGAGTGGTCGAGGCGAGTCGTGGCGCTGGTCGCGCTGAGTCTGGGAACAGAGGCGGTCGCGGAGGGCTGGCACGGCTATGCATCCCTCGGCGCGGGCGTCACGCTGGATGCCCTGAGCGAGTGGCGAGCCAAGGGGCCCGCGCTGCAAGGGTATCTGGGCGTGGAGGCGCCCCCGGGACTGTCCCTCGGGGTCATCCTCGAGGGCGCGGAGACGTGGGGAAAGGAATTCAGCTCGGAGGAGGACCCTGCCCAGCGCGGGCGCGTGCAGCTCGACTACAAGGCGTTGGGCCTGGAGGCGCGCCTGCGCTTCTTTCGCGACAAGCCCATCACCCCGTGGCTGGGCGCGCGACTGGCCCGGAGCTGGGCGAAGCCGCTCACCCCGGATGACCTGGGGCGCCTGCGCCGCGAGAAGTTCGAGGTCACCAGCATGGCCTTCCGCCTGGGTGTGGATGGCTGGGTCGGAGAGCACTGGGGCCTCTCCCTCGCGGCGGCCATGCAATGGTGTGACGTGAAGTTCACCAAGAACGTCTTCTCCGAGTGCACCAAGCCCTTGCAGACCGTGGTCGTGGGGCCGGTGGCGCGCTTCTGAGGCACCGCGCGGCTGTTCACTCGGCCCAGCGCGTCCTCCCGCTGACTTGTCCAGACATCCCAAGGGGCGGCTAAGGTCGCGGGAATGAACCGCGAATACCACCGCTGGTACAGCGAGCGCCTGCAGCGCGACATGGAAGTGCTGCTGTTTGGCCACTCGGGTGAGCCCGTGCTCTTGCTGCCCACGAGCAAGGGGCGCTTCTATCAGGCGGAGGACTTCGGCCTGATTGGCGCCATCGCGGACCGCATCCAGTCCGGCCGGTACCTGGTCGTCTGCGCGGACTCGGTGGATGAGGAGTCCTGGTTCAAGGCCTCGCTCCATCCGCATGACCGCGTCATGCGCCACGCCCAGTGGGAGGACTACCTCTTGCACGAGGTCGTCCCGCTCGTCACCGGGCGGAGCAGCGGTGGACGCCTGACGCTCGCCGGGTGCAGCTTCGGCGGCTTCCACGCGTACAACATCGGGCTGCGGCACCCGCATGTCTTCTCACGCCTGCTCTCCATGGGCGGCAAGTTCGAGACCGACGAGTTCCTCGACGGACACAGCGACCCGGACGTGTACTTCCACTCGTGCACGCAATGGCTGCCCAACCTGACGGACCCCGCGCGCCTCTCCGCCCTCCAGCGCGTGGAGATGGTGCTCGCGGTGGGCGAGCATGACTTCTGCCGCCCCTCCAACGAGCACCTCTCCAGCATCCTGTGGAAGAAGGACATCGGCCACCAGCTCGCCATCTGGCATGGCGAGAACCACGACTGGCCCGTGTGGCGGCAGATGATTCAGCAGTACCTGCCCTGGTAGCGCCTCACGGCGAGGGCTTGAGGATGTCCACCTGGAAGGACACGCCCTCCTCGCGCGCGTACACGCTCGCGCCCTGCGCCGCCTTCGCTGGCGCCACCTCTCCCGAGGACTGGAGCGTCCCCACGCGCACGCGACGCGAGTCCGCGTTGACGCGCTGGGCGAGCCGCTCCAGCCACGCCTCGGACGTCAGCGGCGCCTCCAGCAGCACCGGGTGGCTCTCCACGTCGTGCCCCTCGCGGTCGAACACGCGCAAGGTCACCGTGCTGCGCGCGGGCAGCGCCTCGCGGGCCTGCACCTGCCCCAGTTCCTTCCAAGGCGCGACGAGCCCGAGCCCCGCGCCGAACGTCACGTCGCTGCACGAGTAGAACGCCTCCGGGCTGTCCGAGCGCTGCCAGATGGCATAGACGACGTGCGAGCCCGTCTTGTTGCGCGGCAGCGGGCAGTTGATGCGGAAGCGATTGCTCTGCGCCGTGATGCTCGTCACCGCGCAGAACGGCGCCGTCTCCAGGTCCGACCACTTCAGCGGCAGCGCGGGGTTGTAGCCGTCGCGCGTCACGTAGAGCTGGAAGTAGGCGGTGGCGTGCACGGCGGTGGCGTAGAAGACGAACTCGAAGTTGCCCGAGGCGTCCGGCGTCAGCACGCGCGACACCCAGTCCGTCCGCGCGAGGTCCAATCCCTTGTGGCTTTCATTGCCACCGCTGCACAGCTTCCCGTCCGGGATGAGCGCGCGGTGGTTGCCGTTGGCGTTGCCCTGGCGCACGCCGTTCCAGTCATACATCGCCTGCGTGCCGCCCAGTTGAATCGCGGCCTTGCACGCGGCGGACTTCGGGTTCTCGGGGCCCTCTTTGTAGCATTGGTAGACACGGCTGATGGGCACCTCCATGGAGCCGTGGGCCAGGGCCTGGCCCGCCAACAGGGAGGACAACAACACCAGCGGCGCGACAGCACTCGGGTTCTTGGTCTGCATGTCTCACTCGGGCAGGTTGGAGTTGGGGTGGGACTCGAACAACCCACCCCATGCGCAGAGAGAGTGCGTGCGCCCAATCCGGGTCAACGCCATGCGCCATCTGGCGGAAACTCACGACACGCCGACAGGTGCGCTAGCCTCGCGAACCGTGACTGACACGCCCGCGACCTCTTTCGGCAAATATGAGCTGCTGGAGCGCCTGGGTGCGGGCGGAATGGCCGTCGTCTATCGCGCACGCTTCACCCCCGCGCCGGGCGTGGTGAAGTCCGTGGTCATCAAGCGGGTCCTGAGTGACTACGCGGAGGTCCCCGCGTTCTCCGAGATGTTCCTCAATGAGGCCCGCATCTCCGTGAGCCTCAATCACGGCAACATCGTCCAGGTGTTTGATTTCGGACAGGTGGAGTCCGAGTACTTCCTGGCGATGGAGCTGGTGGATGGACAAGCGCTGTCCAAGCTGCTCAAGCGCGCCCGCGCCCAGGGGTTGAACGTGCTGCCGGCGCCGCTGGCGGCGGGCATCGCCATCGAGATGTGCAAGGGCTTGCACCATGCCCACACGCGCACGGACGCGCAGGGCCGCCCGCTGAAGCTCGTCCACCGGGACATCTCCCCGGACAACGTGCTGGTCAGCTACGAGGGCGAGGTCAAGATCTCCGACTTCGGCATCGCCAAGGCGCGCCACACGGGCGGGCCCGAGACGGCGGTAGGCGTGGTGAAGGGCAAACACCACTACGTGTCGCCCGAGCAGGCGCGCGCGCGCGAGCTGGACGCGCGCTCGGATGTGTACTCCGTGGGCGTGGTGCTATTCCAGATGCTCAGCGGGCGGCTGCCGGCGGAAGGCACGCAGATGGAGGTGCTGGAGAAGACCATCCACGGTCGCCTCACGCCCCTCAACTCGCTGGTGCCCGAGCTGGACGCGGGGATGCAAGTGATTGTCCAGCGCGCGCTGGCCACCTCGCGCGAGCACCGCTATCCCCACGCGGAGGCCCTCCAGCTCGCGCTGTCCGAGTGGCTCAGCTCGCGGGCGCCCCTCTTCACGCCCGACGCGCGCAAGCAGCTCATGACGTGGCTCTTCCACGCGGAGCTGGCGTCGCAGCATCGCCCGGGCCGTCTGTCTGATTCGTTCATCCGTCAGCTCGAGCTCTGGGGCGCGGCCCCCGCGTCGGAGCGCTCCACCGACCCCGCTGGGTTCCTCGTGCCCACGCAGGATGAGGTCGCCCCCCCAGCCCCTTCGCAGCCGAGCGCACCGGCCCTGTCCACGCCCCCACCCGCCGAGTCCACGCCGGCTCCGCGCGAGGAACGGTCCTCGTGGGCCTGGGCGCTGGGCGTGCTGGGCCTCGTGGTGGTGGCGGGCGGCGTGGCGCATTGGGGGATGGCGCGCGGAACGACTCCCACCCTGCGCGTGGAGTCCCAGCCTCCCGGCGCCCAGGTGCGGTTGAACGGGGTGTTGCTCGGGGACACGCCCGTCACCGTGACCGAGGTGCCCAATCAACAGGAGTACCGGCTGGAGGTGACTGCGTTCGGCCACCTGCCGTGGGTGCGCACCTTCGAGGCCGACGAGCATCCGTCCAAGGTCTTCGCGAAGCTGGAGCCCCGTCCGGACCCAGCAACCCCGGTGGCCACCGCGACGCCTCCACCGACGACTCCGACACCGCTCTCCGCGCCCCATGACGAGCCCCCGCCCGCGCGCGCCTCACCCAACGGGCGCGGAGGGGTGGAGGAAGACATCCCCTCCGAGGCCCTGATTGCCTATCAGGTGGGACGAAACATGGTCGCGGCCAAGTCCTACGGCGCGGCGCGGGAGCAGTTCTGGCATTGCCTGGAGGTGGCCCCACGCGCCGCGCGCTGCCACCTCGAGCTGGGCCGGCTGAGCCTGCGTCAGCAGAACCGCCAGGAGGCCACCGAGCACTATCACCGCTACCTGGAACTCGCGCCCCGAGGCCCGGGCGCCGGCGAGGCCCGCAAGTTCCTCTCGCCCAGCCGCAAGCGCTGACTCGCGAGCGTCAGCGCGGGAGCGAGAAGTCGATGTCCCCGCGAACGGTGTCGATGACGCCGCCGCACAGGCGCACGCCCGCGGGGGCTCCCGTCATGTCCAGCACCAACCTGCCCGCGATCCGCCCGTCCTGAACGGAGTTCAGCCGCAGCGTGCCTTGGAGCTGCTGCTCCACGGGCGTACTCCACGCCTCGGAGAAGCAAAGCTGCGAGACCCAGGCCGCCACCACGGCGGACGAATGCGAGTCGCCCGCCTCCCAGGACACGTCCGGCGCGCTGGGAGTCTGGGGACTCACCGTCGCGTGACCGTCGATGTGCAGCACCGTGGGCGACTTCACCGCGGTGAGCCAATCACGGTCCAGGCGGACGTGAAGACAGACACTGGCATCGCCATCCACCGCTCGGAGGTCGGGATGGAGCGAGCCACACGCGGACAGCTCCCCGGGGGCATTGCTCTGCCAGAACGCGCCGACGTCTCCGTAATCCGTCCAATCCGAACCCTCCCGGGCTCGGATTTCCGAGGACCCACACGCCGACAGCACACCGACCGCCACGACAAACCCGCGGGCTTTCAGGCCCCGGGCCACGGACTTCGCGAACCCCAGCATTCGAACACCTCCGGAGTCCGCGGAGCCTGCAAGCACGAGACCGGGCCGGAACCCATCGGCTACGCCTCCACCGGCACCAGCGTGCCCGCGCTCACGCGGTGGAAGCGCCACAGCAGCGCCAGCGCCACGAACACGAGGCCCGCGCACAGCCCCCACCAGATGCCCCACAGCCCCAGGCCCAGATGGAAGCCGAGGAGCAAGGTCAGCGGCAGCCCGATGAGGTAGTGACCCACCATGTTGGCGATGAAGGTGAAGCGCGTTTCACCCGCGCCCCGCAGCACGCCCGCGCCCACGCCCTGGACGCCATCGAACACCTGGAACACGGCGCTCACCACGAGCAGCGGCATGAGCAAGGTCAGCACCTCGGGCGGCGCGCCCGACAACTTGCCCAACTGCTCCGGGAACACCGCGAACCCCAGCCCCATCAGCGACATGAAGGCGGCGCCGCTCGCGAAGGCCACGAAACCACTGAGGCGCGCTTGGGGCGTGTTGCGCGCACCGACCGCCCATCCCACCCGGACGCTCCCCGCGTTGCCCACGCCCACGGCCACGGTGAAGGTGAGGCTGGAGTAGGAGATGGCGATCTGGTGCGCGCCCACCTCCGCGTTGCCCAGGGACGCGGCCAGCAGGCTGGCCAGGGAGAAGACCCCCACCTCCGCCGCGATGTGCAACCCAATGGGCGTCCCGAGCCTTCCGCCCTGGAAGATGTCCGCCCAGACGGGTGTCCACGAGGAGCGCGTCCCCGGAGGAACGCTCATGCGCCGCACCGCAGACACGACGATGAGAATCTGCACCACCGTGCACAGCAGCGTGGCGATCGCCGCGCCCTCCACGCCCATGGCTGGGATGAGCCGCAGCGGGCCACACCACGCCGGCAGTTGAGCGCCACCAAAGACGAGCAGCACGTCCAACAGGAAGTTGCAGATGTTGGCCACCACGGTGGCCACCACCAGCGGCCGGGGATTCGCGTTGGCCTGGAGATAGGAGCGCGCCGCCATGAAGGCCAGCGTCAGGGGGACGCCCGGGGCCCGCCAGAGCATGTAGACCCGGACCTGCTCGATGACCTGGGGCTCGATACCGGGAATCCAATGGAGCGCGCCAGGCACCCACCACAGCAGGGAGCAGAGCGCCATCCCCGCGAGCAGCGCCATCCACCCCGCTTGCCGCAACAGCTCCCGCGCGCGGCCGGGGTTCCCCGCCCCCAAGGCCTGGGACAGCAATGGGTCGAAGCCCATCATCAGCCCCATCCCGAAGCTGCTGACGGCGAAGTAGAGGTTGTTGCCCAACCCCGCCGCCGCCAGCGCTTCCGTGCCGACCCGCCCCACCACCAGCGTGTCGACCAGGCCCATCATCGCCTGCCCGGCCTGCGCGATGGCGATGGGGAACGCCAGCCGCCAGAGCTGGCGCACTTCATTCGAGAACCGAGAAGGGTCGGACGAGACCGAGGCGTCGAACGGCATGGCAGGGGCCTATAGCGGTTTCACGGTGGAAATGCGCGAACCCGCCGTCGACGCTCAGCCCCTCCCCTGCCTGACCTGCCCGGGTTCCTCGCCTCGCTATGGCACGACGAGCCGAGGGAACGACGTGGTGATGAGCGGCGCCTGGAGGCTGTCCACCTTCGCCACGCGCATGCCCGCGTCCGTGATGGCATACACGTAGTCATCCGCCATCACGCTGCGGCGCACGGTGGGCGTCCAGTACCACGTCCAATCGTGGCTCTGCTGCATCACGTACACGTCCGACATGGACAGCGCGCCCTTGGCCGTGAAGCCCGTCGCGGCGTCCACGGAGAAGACGCGCAGCTCCGAGCGGAAGCCGCTCCAGTAGTCCCACGCGTTGGAGTAGTCCGAGAAGGGAATGGCCAGCAGCTTCTTGGCCGGGAAGTAGTTGAAGGCCTTGTGCTCGTAGACGGCCTCGCTCCAGCCATAGGCCGTGCCCACCAGTTGCGAGAACGCCTCCACCGGGTGCGCCATGTCGCTCACGTCGAACAGCGAGAGCTTGAGCGCCCGGCTGCGCCAGTCCCCGTTCTCCGGGATGTACTCGCCCAAGGCGATGAGGTGCGTCTCGTCCAGCGGGTGCAGGTACGTGGAGTAGCCCGGCACCTTCAGCTCGCCCACCTTGCGCGGATGCGCCGGGTCGCTCAGGTCGAAGGTGTAGAGCGGATCCACCTGCCGGAAGGTGACGACGTAGCCCCGGGGACCCACGAAGCGCGCGCTGTAGATGCTCTCGCCCGGCGCCAGGTCCTCGCTGCGGCCCACTTCCACGAGCTGGCCATCGCCCTCGCGCCACGTGGACACGCGGTTGGACGTCTCCACCCGCCCCCACCACCACTCCGGATGGTTCGGCTCGGCGACGCGGCTGCGCAGCGTGGTGGCCACGCGCAGCACGCCCTCGTGCTCATCCATGGCGAACTGGTTGATGAGGTGTCCTTCCACCGTGCCCGTGCCCACGTAGCTGACCGCGCCCGGCTGATGGAGGTCGAACTTGTGGATGTAGACGTAGTCCTTCTGGCCCGGCTCCGCCCACCACCACCAGTGATTGGTCGCCAGGTAGAGCGAGTCCTTCGAGGCGTACACCTCGCCCGGCTCGGCGATGAGCTGGGTGCGGCCCGGCGGCGCCAGCGGCGTGTCGAGGTTCATCGACGCCACCGTCACGAAGCCCAGCCCCGAGGGCGCGTTGGTCCGCGAGAAGTCCGAGCACGAATACGTCAGCGGCGTCGTCTGCCCCTGGCCGTCCACGTGCCGGCCCTTCGGCAGCCACTGCTCCAGCGCCTGGTCGCGGATGAGCTGCTCGTTCTTCGCGATGAGCTGGTCGATGGCCTTCTCCAGCCGGCTCTTGTTGTCGTAGAGGTCCTTCGAGTAGTCGACGCTCCAGCGCATGTCCCGAGGCCAGCGGAACGTGTCGGACAGCACCAGCCGGACCGACGCGCCCACGCGCCGCGCATCGGAGTAGCTGCCGGGCAGGTAGAGCTGATCCACCACCTTCGGATGCGCGATGTCCGTCACGTCCAGCGTCGTCACCTTCACGGTGTCGCCGAAGCCGGGGCCACAGCTGAAGCCGCGCCCCATGCAGTACGCCATCCCCACCGGGGCATCGTCGCCGCCAAACGACCTGCCGGCATAGAAGACGGTGCCCGGCCGCTCCTCGTAGACGCTGGAGACGACGACGAGTCGACCGTGCTCCTCCAGCAGCATCGCCTGCGGCCACCCCTCCAGCTGCGTCGAGGAAGCGAGCGTGAGCTGCTCCGCTGGCCACGAGCGGTGCGCGTACAGCCGATTGCCGGACAGCACGAAGATGTGCGTGCCGTCGTTCTGAACGAAGTCCGCCTCGTTCACCCCGGCCACCTGGTTGTTGGTGCCCGTGTAGTCCTTGGGGCCCTGGCTGCCGTCCGCCGTCGCCGGCACGGGCGCGCCCGCGTCCTCGAGCACGCCGCCCTTCCCGTCGGACTGCGACCAGTAACTCGGCTTCTGCATCTCCAGGTACGAGCGCATCTGACGGATCGCGCTGCTCTCGATGTAGTCCTCGAGACCGCCGCAGTCCGAGAAGCCCTCCAGCCGAGCCTTCATCTGCACCGGCTCGTTGTCGAAGGGCGGGCGCTTGGGCTCGCTCCCGCACCCCGCCAGCAACACCGCGAACGCGAAACCGCCTTGGCGCATCCACCGCATGAAGCACTCCTCTCGTGTCGTCGTCGGCCCCATCCGGATGCACGCGAGGTCTTCGCCATGCGCCCTGACGGCTTCGGCACGGGCCCCTTGCCACCCCCATGCCATGGAGGACGCGGCTCGGAGACTTCGGGAATGCGCGGGGTTGCGAGAATGCCGGTCCGTCCGAGTGCTCTCAGAAAGTTGAGAGGCGGCTCGCGGCGGCGGGCAGAAAACCGAGGCTGCGCGGAACGAAGCGCACGAACTGCTGCGCGAGCTGCGAGTCCATGCGCTCCAAGCGCAGCCCCATGCCCACCGGGGCATGGAAGGGACTGCCCAGGCGCGGCGGATTGGCCCAGGCCACTGTCGCCTCGGCGACGCTGGGCGTGCGCTGCCCCGCCATCAGGAGCTTGAGCGCCAGGCGCGACCCTTCGCGCGCGGGCGTGAGGGTGCGCACGAAGAGCGCCTCGGGGCTGGCGTCGTGGCTGAAGCCGCTGTGGGTCATTCCGCCCGCGGACAGGTACTCCACCACCGTGAAGAAGGGCACGCGCTCCGCGGCCCGCAACGGCGAGCCTCCGGGCACCAGCCGCCCCAGCACGCGCGACAGCAGCTCATCCGCGCCCAGGTTGCGCTTCACGAGCAGCGGCGCGCCACACAGCGCCTGGGAGCGCACCAGCACATCCAGCGGCTCCTCCGCGCAGGACAGCAGCACCAGCGGCTTGCGCGGGTGGACCTCGCGCAGCTGCGCGGCCAGCGACAGGACCTCGCGCGGCAGGCGAGACACGTCCAAGACGAACCCGTCCAGGCGGCTGCCATGCTCGTCCGCCAACCCCATGGCCTCGTCCAGGTCGCGCGCGTAGAGCACGTGCATGCCCTCGTGCTCCAGCGCTCCGCCCAGGAAGGTGTGCAGGAAGCGGCCACCTTCCACGAGCAGCACGCCGCGCCCGCGGGGAGGCCGGTCATACGCGCGCTCACGCGACAGGCGCATGGCGGCCACCTTCGCCGCGAGGGCCTCGGCGGACACGGGCTTGGGGAGGAAGTCGTCCGCGCCCGCACGGCCACAGTGCATCACCTCATGTGGCTCGCCCGCGGTGGTGAGCATGATGACGGGCACGTTGCGTCCCGCGGCGTGGTTCTTCACCGCGCGGCACGCCTCGTCGCCCTGCGTGCGCTCCAGGCGCAGGTCCATGAGGATGAAGGCGGGGACGCGCCGCTCCAGCTCTGCCATGCACGCGTCCGCGCCCTCCAGCGGGACGACGTCGCAGCCGAGCCGCGTCAGGTGCAGGCGCAGGACGTCCCGGGCGGTCCGAGAGTCGTCCACCACGAACACGGTGTCGCGCCCGGTCGGCGCTCCGGCGGCGGAATTCATTCGCGCGAGATAGGGAGCCCCTCCTCGCGCGACCACGCACCCCTCAGGGCAACGTGCGCTGGTGGACGGGCCCGATGTGCGGCGTTGGACGTCAGCCGCGCGACTCGGACCGCCCGGACAGCAACTGCGTGAGCTGGCGAGCAATCCGCGCGCACTGCGCCGTGTCTCCGGCGTCCAGCGCGGTGCGCCCGCCCTCCAACAACCGCTGCACGTTGCCCACCGCGGCCTCGGCCTCGGGGCTGGGGTTCTCCTGGGCGCTGCGCTGCAACAGCCGCGACAGCTTCTCGCCGCGCTCCAGCAGCTTGCGGAACATCTCCGCCGCGCGCTGCGCGTCCACCACGCCCTGCTCCTGCGCGTAGCTGGCCTGCTCGGCGCCCAGCTTCTCCACCTCGCCGTGCGGCAGGCTGGGACGCGCTTCCAGGCGCACCGCCTCCATGTTGCCGGTGGTCAGCTCGGTGGCCTTCACCGCGAGGATGCCCTCGCTGGACAGCTCGAAGACGACCTCCAGCGGCGTCTCGCCACGCGCGGCCACGTGCAGGTTCTTGAGCACCACCTCGCCCAGCTTGTGGTTCTCGTCCTGGAACTCGCTCTCGCCCTGGTACACCGGGATGCGCGCCTCGGACTGGCCCGCGGTGCCCGGGAAGAAGATGTCGCGCGCCACCACCGGCACGCCCGTGTTCTTCGGGATGAGTCGCTTCACGCGGCCACCCAGGACGCCCACGCCCAGGCTCTGGCTCGCCACGTCCAGGAGCAGCGCCTGCCCCGACTGGCGCACCAGCTCGTCCGCCTGCACCGCGGCGCCCAGCGCCACGGCCTCGTCCGGGTGCACGTCCGTGGACGGCTGCCGGCCGAAGAAGTCCGCCACCAGCCGGCGCACCAGCGGCACGCGCGTCATGCCGCCCACCAGCAGCACCACGTCCACGGTGCGCGGGTCCATGCGCGCCTCGGCCATGACTGACTGACAGACCTCCAGGCAGCGGCGGGAGAGCGGCTCGGACAGCGCCTCGAAGAAGTCGCGCGTGAGCGCGGTCTCCACGTCCGTGAAGCGGCGCGAGCCCGCGTGGTCTCCCAACCCCGTCACGGAGATGGTGGCCTCGGCGCGCTCGGTCAGCTCGCGCTTGGCGGCCTCGGCCGCGACCTTCAAGCGCCGCAGCGAGGTGGGGTCTCGGGACACCGCGTCGCGGTAGCTGTCGTCCACCTGCGCCAGCAGCCACTGCACGATGCGCTGGTCGAAGTCCTCACCGCCCAGCGAGTGGTCGCCGCCCGTGGCGCGCACCTCGAAGACGCCGTTCTTCACATCCAGGATGGAGACATCGAACGTGCCGCCGCCCAGGTCGAACACCAGCGCGCTGCCCTCGAAGCCGCGCGACAGGCCGTAGGCGAGCGCCGCGGCGGTGGGCTCGTTCACCAGCCGCACCACCTCCAGCCCGGCGATGCCCGCGGCCTCGCGCGTGGCGTTGCGCTGGTTGTCATCGAAGTTGGCCGGGACGGTGATGACGCACTTGTGCACCTCGCGGCCAAAGTGCGCCTGGGCGTCCAGCTTCAGCTCGCCCAGGATCATCGCGGACACCTGGGTGATGGGCAGCACGCGCCCCGCCAGCTTCACCCGCACGTCCCCGGTGGGGCCTGCCACCACGGGATAGGGCACGAGCGAGCGGGCCTGCTGCATCAGCTCGGGCGTGTAGCGGCGCCCCAGGAAGCGCTTGGTGGCCCACACCACCGCGTCCGGCTGCTCCTCCGCGAGCGCCTGCGCGGCCTGCCCCACCACGCGGTCCCCGTTCCGATTGAGGCCCACGACGGAGGGCGTGAGGCGACCACCCGCGCGTGACGGGATGAGCCGCGGGCGACCATCCTCCACGGTGGCCACGGCGCTGTTGGTGGTACCCAGGTCAATGCCGATGACGGGTTCTTGCATGGGAAACGGGACGTTGGCCCCCACGCTACGGGTGTCTGGGGCGATCCGCCAAGTCCCGACCCAAGGCACCTGTCACCGACCTTGCCTCGGAGCCTGTCCGCCCGCCGGCCGGGCCCGGCGTCGGCCACCGGACGGGGCGGCAGATGCCTCCGGCGTTGCCGCAGCCGGAACACCATGCTAAGGGCGCGCCGCCATGGTGAACGTCTCGATCGCCCGCCGCTACGCTCGCGCCCTCCTCGACGTTGCCTCGGAGGCCGGCCGCACCGATGCCGTCGCCGAGCAACTCACCTCCCTCGCTCGCCTCTTCACGGCGAACGCGGAGCTGACGGACGTGCTCCTCAACCCGGCCTACACCGCTGACCAGCGCGGCCGCGTCGTCGAGGCCGTCATCAAGACGCAGTCCGGTCTGGAGCCCTCCCTGGTCAACGGCCTGCGCCTGCTGGTGGACCGCAGCCGCCTGGCGTACCTGCCCGACATCGCCCGCCTCTACCGCGACATGGCGGATGCCAAGGCCGGCCGCGTCCGGGGCCAGGTCACCAGCGCCGTCCCGCTCGCGCCCGAGACCCTCGCGCAGCTCAAGACGACGCTCGCCAAGCTCACCGAGCGCGACGTCGTCCTGGAGACCCGCGTGGACCCCGCCCTGCTCGGCGGCGTGGCCGCTCAGGTCGGCGGCACCCTCTATGACGGCAGCCTCCGCACCCAGCTCGCGCAGATGCGCCGCGAGCTGAAGTAGTCGGTCCAGGTCACCCAGGGCGTCCCGGACGCCCCAGGTCGTTCCAGTCCAGGCAGTTCAGGGCAAACCCGCATTTCCCGTTCCACCCGGGAGCAGGTATAGTCCCTCCTAGCGCGGACAAACCCGCGCTTTCTGGACGACCTTGCCCATGTCGCAGTCTGTGTTTCACCGGCTCTCGGTAGGCATTCCGCCAGCGGCGGTGCCCGAGGAGGCCCGGCCATTTCTTGGCGCCCTGATGAATGCCCCGGGGTGGGGCGTGGCGCTGCTGGACCCCGAGCCCCGGCTGGTGTGGGTGAACGACGCGCTGGCCTCGCTGTGCGAGCTGCCGCCGTCCGTCATGGTGGGGCGGAGGCCCTCCGAGGTGTGGCCCTCCCTGGCACCCGCCCTGTCCTCGCTGCTGGGCCGCGCGCTCGCCGGGGAGCAGGTCAGCGACGTGCCGCTGACGGAGGCCCTGGCGCCCGGAGATGCCCCCCGGCACTTGTCCGTGAGCATGGTGCCGGCGGCGCACGGTGGCGTGCCCGCGGGCGTCGTCCTCGTGGTGCGCGACGACACGGAGCGCACGCTGGCGGAGGCGGCGCTGCGCGAGCGCGAGGCGCACATGCGCAGCATCGCGGACGTCTCGTGTGACGGGTACTTCATCCACGACCGGGGCGTGTGCGTGGACGCCAACCGCGCGCTGGCGCGCCTCATCGGGATGGCGGAGCCGGCGGAGCTGCTCGGGCGCAACGTGCTGGATTGGGTGGCGCCGGAGTTCCGCGCCTCGGCGCGCGAGGTGATGGAGCGCGAGGTGGAGGCCCCCTACGAAGTGGCGGCGCTCCACCGCGACGGGCGGCGCATCCCCGTGGAGGTGCTGGCGCGCACCGTCACCCTGCAGGGGCGGCCCGTGCGGCTGGCGGCGGTGTGGGACGTGAGCAGCCGCAAGGCCTCCGAGGAGCGCACGGCGCGCACGGAGCACTTCCGGGACCAGTTCCTGGGCGTGGTGGGCAATGACCTGCGCGCGCCGCTCCAGGCCATCCAGCTGGGCACGGGCGCGCTGCAGCGGGTGGGCGGACTGGACGACTCACAGGGTCGCCTGGTGCGGCACGTGGCGCACGCGGCGCGGCGGCTGGAGCGGATGATCCACGAGCTCTTGGACTTCACTCGGGCGCGACTGGCGGGCGGGCTGGCGATGCACCCGGTGCCCACGGAGATGGAGAACGTGGTGGAGCGGGTGGCGGATGAGCGCCGGCGCTCCCACCCGGGCCGCATCCTGGAGGTGGTGACTCGCGGAGACACCCGGGGCCACTGGGACGAGGACCGGGTGGCGCAGTTGGTGGACAACCTCTTGGCCAACGCGCTCCGGCTGGGGCCGGAGGGCACTCCGGTGGGGTTGAAGCTGGCGGGCACCGTGGACGGCGTCACGCTCCAGGTCCACCATGAAGGCCCCCCCCTGTCGGTGGACGACCCGGCCACCCTGTTCGAGCCCTTCCGCCGGGACGGAGGCGGGGGCGCGGACGGCCTGGGGCTGTCGCTGTACCTCTCCCGGCAGATTGTCCTGGCCCACGCCGGGCGCATCTCGGTGGAGTCCGGCTCCCCGGCGGGCACCCGCTTCACCGTCTGGCTGCCCCGCGAGAGCCCCACCCCTCTCGGGCGGTGAGCGCTCGGCTCACCTTACCGCGGCGATAATCCACCCGCAGTGCGGCTCCGCGTCCGCGTTGCGGTGGAGTGGGAGGGCGTGATAGGGGGCACCCGGCTTTCAAGGTTCCGGGTGGCCCTCCCCGTTCTGGCCGCCCCCTCAGTTCAAGGACGCTAGACGCTCATGGAAATCCGCGCCGACGAGATCAGCAGAATCATCCGGGAGCAGATCAAGGACTACGGCAAGAAGGTCACCGTCGCCGAGACCGGCACCGTGCTGTCCGTGGGCGATGGTATCGCCCGCGTGTACGGTCTGGAGGGCGCGCTGTCGGGTGAGCTGGTGGAGTTCTCCACCGGGGTTCAGGGCCTCGTGCTCAACCTCGAGGAGGACAACGTCGGTATCGCCATCATGGGCGAGTTCAAGGACATCCGCGAGGGTGACTCCGTGAAGCGCACGGGGCAGATCGCCTCGGTGCCCGTGGGCAAGGGCCTGCTGGGCCGCGTGGTGAACGCGCTCGGTCAGCCGCTGGACGGCAAGGGCCCCATCCAGGCCACGGAGACCCGCCGCCTGGAGGTGAAGGCGCCCGGCATCGTGAAGCGCAAGAGCGTGCACGAGCCGCTGCAGACGGGCATCAAGGCGCTGGACGCGCTGGTGCCGGTGGGTCGCGGTCAGCGCGAGCTCATCATCGGTGACCGCCAGACGGGCAAGACGGCCGTCGCGGTGGACGCCATCATCAACCAGAAGGGCCTGGGCGTTTACTGCATCTACGTGGCCATCGGGCAGAAGCAGTCCACGGTGGCGCAGGTGGTGGAGAAGCTCACCCGCTACGGCGCCATGGAGTACACCACGGTCGTGACGGCGAGCGCCTCCGACCCGGCGCCCATGCAGTTCTTCGCCCCGTACGCGGGCGTGGCCATCGGCGAGTACTTCCGCGACAACAAGATGCACGGCCTCATCGTGTACGACGACCTGTCCAAGCAGGCCGTGGCGTACCGCCAGCTGTCGCTGCTGCTCCGCCGTCCGCCGGGTCGTGAGGCGTACCCCGGCGACGTGTTCTTCATCCACAGCCGCCTGCTGGAGCGCGCCGCCAAGCTGTCCGACGAGGAGGGCGCGGGCTCGCTCACCGCGCTGCCCATCATCGAGACGCAGGCCGGCGACGTGTCCGCCTACATCCCGACGAACGTCATCTCCATCACCGACGGGCAGATCTTCCTGGAGACGGACCTCTTCTTCTCCGGCGTCCGTCCGGCCATCAACGTGGGCCTCTCCGTGTCGCGCGTCGGTTCCTCGGCGCAGATCAAGGCCATGAAGCAGGTCGCCGGTTCCATGAAGCTGGAGCTGGCCCAGTACCGCGAGCTGGCGGCGTTCGCCCAGTTCGGCTCGGACCTGGACAAGGCCACGCAGGAGACGCTGGCGCGCGGCGCCCGCATGGTGGAGCTGCTCAAGCAGGGCCAGTACGAGCCGCTCTCCGTCGAGCGTCAGGTCATGCAGATCTACGCGGCCACCAACAAGGACGACGCGAACAAGCGCGGCTGGATCCGCAACGTCCCGGTGAGCGACGTGGTGCGCTGGATGAAGGAGTTCCTGGAGTTCGCGGACGGCAAGTACCCGAACATCGCCCAGGACATCAACGCCAAGCGCGAGCTCACCAACGACATCAAGGCGACGCTCAACAAGTGCCTCGCCGAGTTCAACGAGGTCTTCCAGCCCACGCCGGGCGCGAAGGTCTAGTCCCCCCTCGGGAGACTCGCTGCACGTGAAGCCCCGCGCTCCCCTCACCGGGAGGCGGGGCTTCGCACGTTGCGGGGCAGGCTCAGGGGACAGGCGTGGGCGCCACCACCTCGCGCGTCTGCGTGCCCTCGGGCTCATCCTTGGCCCCTGTCGTCATGACGGGCACGTGGAAGGAGCCCTTGGGCAGCGGCCCCTCGGGGACTACCGGAGCAGGCACCTCGGGAGGCGGCGCGGGGGTCGGCACGTCCGTGTAGGCGATGAACCACGCCTGGTACTCGCGCACGGCACCTCGGCCCATGCGGCGCTCGGCGGGGCGCCCCAGCAGCACGGCGTCCGCGCCGGACTCGCAGACCGTCTCGCGCAGCGCGTCCTTGCGCCCCTTCAGGCCCAGCCACTCGTTGGCGGTGAAGGGCAGGCCGCCCACCACCGCGAAGGGCCGCGGCGGCTCCCGCTCCTCCCACACCTCGAACTCGCAGCCGGGCGCGCGCGCCGGCCGGGACGTGAAGACGAACTCCCGCGCTGGAGTGGGCGCAGCGGTGGCGCACGCGAGCGCCCCGACACCCAGCAGCATCGCTCCCACCCACGGGGAGAACACGGACACCGCCATGGCTGCGCCTCCGGTGCTCGGCGCCTTGGCGCGCCGGGTGTCCCGGAATTCAGCCATGGCGTGCGTCGCGCGCGCCAGCCCAGGGCGCTTCAGCGCAGGCGAGGCAACAGGGCGCGCAGGCTGCGGTCCACGCCACCGCGCGCGCCCAGGCGCTCCACCGCGGCGCGCTCGTAGGGCAGCACGTTGTCGCGCGCCACCAGCTGCACGCTGGCGCCCAGCGCGGCGGGCAGGGCCAGGTCCAGCTCGTAGATGTCGCCCGCCACCAGCGTGGACTCGGGGCTCGTGCCGGTCGTCTCCCAGATGCGCCGCAGCGCCGCGTAGTACCGGCCGCGCCGCAGGTACACCGGCCGCCCCAGCACGCCCTCCAGCACCTGCGACTCGGGCAGCGCCGCGAAGCGCGCGTCCATGGGGTCCGCGTCCTCCAGCTGGAACTTGCGCGCGTCGCCGAAGACCTTCAGCCGCTCACGGCCGCGCGGGGCCAGCCGGTCCAGCTTCGCCTCCACCATGTCCGTGTGCGCGTTCGTCACCACCGACACCGGCATCCCCGTGGCCAGCAGCGCCTCCAGCACTTCCTTCGCCTCGGGCTTGAAGGCCGTGGCCGAGTGCACGTAGGCCTCGCGGTAGAGCGTCTGCACCGCCTCCGTGCGCGGCCCCTCCTCCGGGAGCGCTCCGAAGCGCTGGAACAGCCGGTGCGCCACGCACGTCGCCGTCAGGTACGGGTCCGCGACGGCCGGCGCCACGATGCGCCCCGCCATCTCCCAGCCGTACGAGTCCACCCCGTTGCGCAGCACGGCCACTTCCTCGTCCCAGGCCGCCCCCACCTCCCGCCCCACCAGCCGCTCCAGCCCCGCCCGGAAGTGCGCCTGGAAGGGCGCGCCCTCCGCCACCACGTCCGTGAACGTCCCGTCGAAGTCCAGCACCACACACGCAATCGCCATCCGTACGTCCTCGGCTTCCGCTCGGAAAAAGCCCCGATGACGCCCTGACCGCCCGCATGAATCAAGCCCCTCGCGGACGTGCCGGAAATTTTCCGAGTATCATCCGATTCACCGGAAAACCAATCTCCCAAGAATGAAGTCGCCCGCCGCGGGCCGTCGCCGCGCGGGGCGCCAGCGCGTTCATGTCCGTCATGTCCCTGCCCCCTCCCATCGCGGCCGTCCTCGCCGAGCGCGAGCGGCTGCATGCCGTCCTCCCCATGCTGCCCGTCGGCGTGCACCTGGTGGATGCCCAGGGCGGCCTGCTGGAGCAGAACGACGCGGCCGCCCGAATCTGGGGCACGCCGGCCCCTCGCATCGCGCGCGTGGAGGACTACGAGCGCTTCGAGGGGTACTGGCCCGCCACCGGCAAGCGGCTGAGCGGCGACGAGTGGGCCCTGGTGCGCACGCTGCGCACCGGCGAGGCCATCCTCAACGAGGAGGTGGACATCATCGCCTTCGACGGCGTGCGGCGCACGGTGCTGCACTCCACCTCCCCGCTGCGGGCGCAGGACGGGGCGCTCACCGGCGCGGTGTGCATCCTCGTGGACATCACCGCGCGCAAGGTGGCCGAGCGCGCCGAGGCCTTCCTCAGCGCCTCCAGCCGGCTGCTGGCCGAGTCGCTGGAGTGGGAGACGACGCTGAAGGCGGTGGCGCGGCTGGCCACGCGGGAGTGGGCCGACTACTGCATGGTGGACATGCTGGGCGATGACGGCGCGCTGCACCGGCTGGCCCTCACCGCCCGAGACCCCGCGCGGCAGGCGCTCCTGGACGAGGCCCTGCCCTTTCCTCCCCTGGTGGGCGCGGGCACGCCGCTGGCGCGCGCCTTCTCCGAGGGCAGGCCCGCCCTGGTGGCCGAGATTGATGGCGCGTGGATGAACTCGCAGGCGCGCTCGGAGGAGCACCGCCGCGTGCTGGAGGACCTCGCCCCGCGCTCCGCCATGCTCCTGCCCCTGGCGGTGGGTGAGCGGCGCTTCGGCCTCATCAACCTGGCGTCCGCCTCGCCCGCGCGGCGCTACACCGAGCAGGACCTGGCCTACGCGGCGGAGTTCGCCCGACGCGCGGCGCTGGCGGTGGAGAGCGCGCGCCTGTACCGCGAGGCCCGGCTCGCGCTGCGCGACCGGGACGCGTCGCTGGCCATGCTCGAGTCCTTCCTGGCCGCCTCGCCCATGGGCATGGGCTTCGTGGACCGCGAGCTGCGCTACCTGCGCATCAACCCCATGCTGGCCGAGTTCAACAACGTCTCGATGGAGGCCCACCTGGGCCGCACCGTCCAGCACGTGCTGGGCCCCGAGCGCGCGCCCGCGGTGGAGCCGATGCTCCAGCACGTGCTCCGCACGCAAGAGGCGCTGGTGGATCAACCGCTCACGAGCCAGGACGGCCGCGAGCCGCGCCACTTCCTCGGCACCTTCTTCCCCGTCACCACCGGCGCGGAGCTCTTGGGCGTGGGCGCCACGGTGATGGAGGTGACGGACAAGAAGCGCGTGGAGGAGCGCCTGCGCTTCCTCGCCGAGGCCACCACGCGCCTGTCCACCTCACTGGACTGGCGCACCACGCTGCACACCGTGGCGCGGCTCGTGGTGGAGCAGCTCGCGGACTACTGCCTGGTGGACGTGCTCAACGAAGATGGCCAGCGGCTGGAGCGCGTGGAGCGCCTGGCCAAGGACCCGGCCTACCAATCGCTGCTGGAGCAGACGCTCGCCTTCGCCGCGCCGCCGGGCTCGCGCTCGCCGGTGCGCCGCGCGCTGGAGACGGGGCAATCCCAGCTCGTCGCGCGGATGGACGACTCGTGGATGGAGCAGCTCGCGGTGAGCCCCGAGCACCGCCGGCTGTTGGATCAGCTCACGCCGGCCTCCCTCATGGTCGTCCCGCTGGTGGCGCGCGGCCGAACACTGGGCGTGCTCAGCGCGGTGTCCAACGAAGCGGGGCGAGCCTTCGCGCCGGGCGACCTGGCCTTCCTGGAGGACCTGGCCCAGCGCGCCGCGCTCGCGGTGGACAACGCGCGGCTGTATCGCAAGGTCGAGCAGGCCGTGGCCGCGCGCGACGAGTTCGTGGCCATCGCCACGCACGAGCTGCGCACGCCGCTGTCCGCGCTGCACCTGCAGCTCACCTCGCTCCAGCGCTCGCTGGACCGGCCCACGCCGGACCTCCCGGAGCGGCTGGAGCAGGGCCTCGCGGGCGCGCTGCGGCAGGCGGATCGCCTCACCCGGCTGGTCGCGCACCTGTTCGACGTGGCGCGCATCAGCGCGGGCCGCATGGAGCTGGAGACCGACGCGGTGGAGCTGACCACCCTGGTGCATCAGCTGGTGGCCCGCATGGAGGAAGCGCTCGCGGTGGCCGGGTGCGCCGCGGTGGTGCACGCGGACACGCCCGTGGTGGCGCGCGCGGACCGGCCGCGGGTGGAGCAGGTGCTGATGAACCTGCTGTCCAACGCGATGAAGTACGCCAGCGGCCTGCCGGTGGAGCTGACCGTGGAGTGCGAGCGCGACATGGCCATCATCGCCGTGCGCGATTGGGGCTCGGGGATTCCTCTCGCGGCGCGCCAGCGCATCTTCGAGCGCTTCGCCCGCGCCAGCGCCGAGCACGCCCGCGCCAGCCTGGGCCTGGGCCTCTACATCTCCCGGCAGATTGCCCGCGCGCACGGCGGCGAGCTGGACGTGGAGGACGCGCCGGATGGCCCCGGCGCCCGCTTCGTGCTGCGCCTGCCCCTCTGGAAGAAGCCCGCGCCGGAGTGAGCGCCCGGGTGCTCCCAGACCTGGGGCCCGGACACCAAGCGCTGTCGGACGGTGCGCGCCTTGCCGCCCACATCCGAGGGCCCGCTACGCTTCGGTGTGCATGGACGAAGCCCGGAGCAACGTGGCGCGCGCGCGACGGTGGTGGCTGCCCTGGGGCCTGCTGGCGGTCGTCGCGCTGGCGGCCATCCTGGGCGCTCAGGTGGCGGGGCGCTCCATCACCGCGCTGATGGAGCGCGCGGCGCAACTGGAGCACGAGGCCACCGAGTCCGAGGCGCGCGGCTCCGAGCTGCGCGCCCTGCGCGAGGCCATGGAGCGCAGGCTCCGGGTCTTGGAGCGCCAGCAGCAGGCCGCGGACCTGGACAGCGCCGCCGCCGCGCTCCAGGCCCAAGGCGCGGAGGCACAGCGAGTCCGGCGCGAGGAGGTCCTGGCCACGCTCGGTCCCGTGCTGGAGGCCGAGCGGACCGCGGGCACCGCCTTCCTCGAACTCGGCGGCGAGTCGTTGAAGGTGGAGCTGTCCGAGCGGCTCCTCTTCGAGCCCGGCGCCACCACGCTCACGCCCGCGGGCACGCAGCGGCTCGCGCGCATCGCCACGGTGCTGGGGCCCTTGAGCGACCACCGCGTCGAGGTGGCGGACCACACGGACGAGTCGCCTCGCGAGACCCCGGCCGCGACGAGCTGGGAGCTCTCCGCCGCGCGCGCGGTCGCGGTGGTGCGAGCATTGGGAGCCTCCGGCGCGATTGCACCCGAGCGGCTCAGCGCCACGGGCCACGCCGCGTTCCGCCCCGTGGTGCCCTCGGACAGCCCGCAGAACCGCGAGCGCAACCGGCGCGTGGGGCTGCGCGTGACGCCCGCCCCCGTCGCTCCCGAAGCCGTCGCGGCCGCGCGCACCGAGCCGCCACCGCGTCCTCCCGCGCGAGCGCCCACTCGCCCCAAGGCGAAGACCAAGAAGGTCGCGCGGCGATGAGGACCGGGCGTCCACAACGCCCTCCGCCTGTAGCCGCCCAGACAACACCCCGAAGTCCTCCCCCGAGACGCAAGTGCGCGGAAGCACGGGCCCCCGAGGCTCGGCCCGGGGCGTGCTAGGGGCGGAGCCATTCCGTCCTGACTCCGAGGTCCACCACCCATGTCGCTCTTCGCCCCGCCCGTCCACCCGCGCGCCTCGCTGTCTGGCGTGCTCGCGTGTCTGTGCGCCTTGCTCGTCCTCCCGGGCACCGCCCGCGCGGCCGCCGACGACGAGGCCGGCGTCCGCATCCTCAACTCCCTGGACACGCGGCACCTGCTCTTCAACGCGCTCACCACCAACCGCGCCGCGGTGACCGCGCTCATCCAGCAACCGCTCACCACGAGGACGTTCGCGGTCCATGCCTCGCTGAAGAACCAGCTGGAGGACCCCGCCGCGCGCGAGGTGATGAAGTACCTGGCGAGCTGCGCGCTCCCGCCCGGCCAGGAAGTGAAGTGGGTGGACCACGCGGGCACGAGCTACAGCTTCCCGGGCGAGGCCAACCTCTGTCCGGAGTGGGTGAAGGACAAGCCGAGCAGCACGTGCCTGGGCCTGGTGACGTCATGCCTGCTGGCGCGCAACAACGCCTATGACCTGGTCGTGTCGCTGTCCCTGCGCGGCGAGGATCCGCGCGACATCTGGCGCTTCAATCCCCTGCGCGTCTCCGAGGCCTGGAGCTCTGAGTTCCTGCCCTGCGAGGACGCCAAGGCCACGGGCCTGGATGCCGCCTGCGGCTGGGTGGGTGAGGGCGTGGGCACGTGCACACCCGGCATGGAGGTGACGGTGTCCGCCGGCGCGCCCTATCCCAAGTACTGCACGGGCAAGCTGGGCGACATCGGCGGCGACCGCGTGCTTCGTATCTGCGAGGACCCGCGCGGCTGTACCCGCGTTGCGGAGCTGGCGGAGGCGGACCGCAACGACTGCGGTGGCCTCGAGCCGAGCATCTCGTTCATGTGCCCCAAGACCGGCACCTACAGCGTCATGTCCGCGCCGAGGGACCGCGCCGCGGCGCCTGGCACGTGGGTGCGCCCCGCCGCCTCCAACCGCAAGTACCCCACCGAGCGCTTCGGCGCGTACACGTTCCGCGAGGGCGCCTTCTACGGGAACCTGTTCGCGCCCGAGGCCCTCAAGGTGGAGGTCGTGCTCGACGAGAAGTTCCAGCCCCACCTCACCAAGCCCGGCTTCAAGGGCGTCGTCTACGGCAAGGCCTACGCCTGCCACGGACGCGATTGGGTGGAGGGGGATCCGCACCTCAACCTGCGCATCTGCGCCAACGCCACCATCGACGCCCGCGTCGCCTCCGCCTGCGCGGCTCGGACCGTGGGGCCGTGCGAGCCGGGCAGCACCAGCACCCAGCCCGCGCGCTGCGCGGTGCGCGACGGCTCGCTCCTGAAGAGCGATGGCGACTACGAGTCCTGCCAGGCCGACGACGGCACCCTCTACGAGCAACCCCTCACCGTGTTCCTGCGCAGCCCGTGCGATCTGCTGGAGACCTCGAAGCAGACGTACAAGGCCATCGACTGCACGCCGCTCCAGGAGTGCTCCATCATCACCGGCCCCACCCCCTCCAGCATCTGCCTGCTGCCCAACGCCCAGCCGCCCATCCCCTGAGACAGGGCCCTCGTTTCCGGACGCACGGGCGGATTGAATAGACTCGTGCGTCAAGGCGTCAGGGAGCAAGGGCCGGCTCCCTGACTCCCTTGCACGAGGTGCTTCTCGTGTTTCCCTTTCGCTCCGCACTGTGCGCGGCCCTCCTCTGCGGGGGCCTGCTGTCCGCGACTCCCGCCGAGGCGCGCTTTGGCAAGCACTCCGACTCGGACTCCAGCAAGTCCGACTCGCGCGACGACTCTCGCGACGACGACCACGACTCCGCTCCCGACGACCGGGGCACGCACGACGCCACCGCCATCGGCACGGACGAACCCGAGCCGCGGCGGGAAGAGCGTCACCACCGGGACGGGCCCCACGTGCGCCGGGTGGCGGACCCCGGCATCTCCTTCTGGCACCTGCTCTTCGGCTGGGGCAGCCACGACCGCTCGCGCTTCGTGGAGGACGATGACGTCCCGCAGGAGTCGCTGAGCCAGCGCCGTCACGCGGCGCCGCTCTCCTTGCGCATGGGCCTGCAGGGAGGCCCGCTGGGCGGAGGCGGCGCGGGGGACGTGTTCCTCGGGTTCGACGCCGAGCGCTTCGGCTTCGTCGTGCAGGCCACGGGCCTCGTGCTGCCCACGGATGACGGCAGCCCCGGCACCGACTCCATCACCTTGTTGGAAGGTCACCTCACCTACGCGCTGGTGGCGTTGGACCCGGTGCGGCTGCGCCTGGAGGCGGGCCTCAGCACGGCGACGGCGCCGGACATCCGCTTCGTGGGGATGAGCTTCGGACTGTCCCTGGAGGCATGCATCGTGGGCCCGGTGGACCTGGAGGCGCGAGTGCAGGCCACGCCGTTCCCCTACCGCCAGGTGGACGCCAGCGCGGCGCTCGCGCTGCACCTGGGCGCGGTGGTGGTGCGCGGAGGCATGCGCGGCCTCGTGCTGGATGACGCCGGCGAAGTGGACGGCGTGCGACACATCGACTCGTTCGGCGGTCCGTTCCTGGGCGTGGGGCTCGCTTTCTAGCGAAGCGAGCGGAGAGCACGGGCTCGCGTCCTCAGGCGCGGACCGAGGTGTCTCGGGCCACACAGCGCGGGCTGGACGACGACACTCCCCACCCCAGGGACCATGGGCGCGGAAGGCACGCGGGCGTTTCATGCGCGCCCCGGCCATCCCCCTGGCCGCCCTGGAAGGAGTGATTCGTGGTCACCATGTGGAAGGTGCTGTGCACCGCGCTCGCGGCGGGCGCGTGCCTGACCTCGTCGCGCGCGGAGGCGCATGTCGGCGGGCATGTACCCCGTCTGGAGCCGGCCGCGACCGCCACCTCCACGCCGCCCCCCGAGGACACGGCCGAGCCTCCCGAGGACGCGCCCGTGCGCGTGCGCATCCGAGGACCGATGGGCGCCATCAGCGCGACCCTCCGCATGCGGACACCTCGCCGCGCGCGCCGAGGCTCCCCCGTCCGCACGGAGAACGCCCCCGACGACGCGCGCGCGCCGCTCCTGGTGCGCATGGGCGTGCAGGGCGCGCGCATGGGCGAAGGCGGCGCGCTGGGACTCTTCCTCACGATGGATGGGATGAAGGCCGGCATCGACCTGCGCGTCACCGGGCTGACGTTTCCGGTGGGTGACGGCACGAACTCGCTCGACCACCTCACCGTGCTGGGCACGCACCTGACGGTGGCGCTCGTCTCCACCGAGCGAGGGCGCCTGCGCGTGGAAGCAGGCGTCGCCAGTACACACGCGCCCGGCGTGCTCTTCGTGGGCCCCAGCTTCGCCGCCTCGGGCGAGGCCTGCATCGGAGAGTCGCGCTGGGACGTGGAGGGACGCGTGCAAGCCACGCCGTTCCCCTACCGCCAGGTGGAAGTCCAGGCGGGCGTCGCGCTGCACCTGGGCGCCTTCAACCTGCGCGGCGGCTGGCACGGCCTCTACCTGGACGACACCGGCCTGCTGCCTGGCATCGAGCACCAGGACGCGCTCGCGGGCCCGTACTTCGGGATGGGCTTCGCGTTCTAGCCCGGGATGCGCGGGCCCCCTTCCGCGAAGGGCGGCCCGGCCCCCGGAGGGCTACTCGTCGGAAGCCGCCGCCAGGGGTGCCGAGGCGCCGGCGATGTCCGCCACCGTGGTCGTGGTGGGCCCCATGCGCTTGGTGCCGCGCCGCTTGGGCGGAGGCGCCAGCCGGGGCGGGCCGCCGAAGAGCCGCTCATACGTCTCCGGCGTGTTGATGTTCACCACCACGCCCGGGTCCTTCACCGCCACGCGCCGAGGCTTCAACGTGGCGAGCACCGGCTCCAGCTGCGAGCCCTCGGCCGCGCGCACGCGCTCCGCGGCGGAGCGGGAGAGCACCAGCGGCCAACCCGGAGCGCCCTCGAACTCGGGGCGCAGCGACTCCTCCGACTCCGCCATCATCTTCAGGAGCGACTTGAGCGTGGAGGCCCGGACCGCGGGCATGTCCACCGGATGCAGCATCACCACGTCCGCCCCCGCCTCCAGCGCCGCGTCGAGCCCCGTCCGGATGGACGCGAGCGGCCCCTCCTGCCAGCGCTCACTGTCCACCAACTCGAGGCCCGGGTGCTGCTCGCGCACGGCCTCCGCGTCCTTGCCCAGGACGGCCATCACCGTGCAGCCCGCCTTGCCGAACGTGGACGTCAGCGATTGAAGGAAGCTCTTGCCTCCCTCGTGCTCGATGAGCGCCTTGGGGTAGGACATCCGCCGGGCTTCGCCCGCCGCCAGGATTATCGCCACGGCCTTCATACCCTCGCCTCCTCCGCCCCCCACGGAATGCCGGGGGCCACCCCCACAGGCTGTGGCCGGGCGGTGGGATTGCAGCCCGCCCGCGGGTGCGAGCCGTCAGCCACCCGCGCGTCACTGTTGAAACAGACGCTGCGACAAAGCCCCCTCGCTTGCGCCAGCTTGGTCGCGATACACCCGTGACACGCGCATCCGCGCGGGGGGGTGTACGCCATGCGACTCGATATCTTCTCGGAGATGCAGCACCCGAAGGAGCGGTGGAGCGGTCCCAACCACGAGCACGACCTCATCCAGGAAACACTCGCGCAAGCCAGGCTGGCGGATGAGATGGGGTACGGCGTGTGGTGGCAGGTCGAGCACCACACCGCGGTGGAGTTCAGCTACAGCTCGGCGCCCGAGTGCATGCTGACCGCCATCGCGATGGGCACGCGCAACCTGCACGTGGGCCACGCGTCGGTGCTCGCACCCGGACGCTTCAACCACCCCATCCGCATCGCCGAGCGCGCCGCCTTCCTCGACCACCTGAGCGGCGGGCGCTTCCAGCTCGGTCTGGCGCGCAGCACACTGCCCGAGTGGCGCGTCTTCAACATCGACCCGGACCGCACGCGCGACCAGCTCCAGCAAGCGTTCCAGATGGTTCCCAAGATGTGGACGCAGGAGCGCTTCTCCTGGGAGAGCCAGGACTACCAGCTGCGCGACGTGCAGGTCATCCCCAAGCCCTACCGCAAGCCCCACCCGCCGCTGTGGCAGGCGTGCTCCAGCCCGGCCTCGTTCGAGCAGGCGGGCCGCAACGGCGTGGGCGCGCTCGGCGTGACGCTGTGGGCATCGCCCGAGGAAGTGGCGGAGATGATCCACCTGTATCGCGAGGCGCTGCGCACGCGCTGCGAGCCGGTGGGTGAGTTCGTCAACGACCAGGTCGCCTTCTTCACCTTCGTGCACTGCGCGGACAGCGAGCGCGAGGCCATGGAGAACGGCGCCGCGCGCGCCGCGGCCTGGTACACGACCGGCTCGTTCACCTTCTTCGAGGCCAAGGACCTCTTCATCCGCACCGCCGCCGAGCTGGAGGCGCTGGCCAAGGACCCCGCGGGAGGCGGCCTCACCGGCCAGTACCTGCGCCAGAAGGATCCGCACGCGCCGCAGTCCCAGGCGCAGCGACTGCTCGGCCGGGTCATGTCCGGAGAGAAGGTTCCGGACGAAGAAATCTGGAACGTGCTGAGCGCGCAGGAGTCCCTGCTCGTGGGCACGAAGGACCAGGTGCGCAAGCGGCTGCGGCACTACGAAGGGCTGGGCATCGACGCGCTCATGACCTTCCATCAAGTGGGCGCGCTGTCCCACGACGCGGTGATGAAGAGCATCCGCCTCACGGGTGAACTCATCCCGGAGTTCCACACGCCCGCGCGTCCGTAGTCGCGCGCGGCTTCAGTGCCACCCCACCGAGGAGGAGTCACCCGAATGGTCCTCCTCCTCGGCTTCGGTCGTTTCTTCCCGAGCGGCGCGCGCCTTCGCGGTCAGAATTTCAGCCATGCGCGCGAGCGGAAGTCGCCGCGACAGTCGGTGCAGTTCGTCCAGCGTCACCTCGCCCAACAGCTCGCCTCGCGTCCCATCCACCACGGGCAACACCCGCGCCCCATGGCGATACATCAGCTGGAGCGCCCCCAAGACGGTGTCCTCGGGAAAGAGCGTCACGGCGCGAGACACATAGGCATCCAGCTCGGGACTGCTGCACATCGACACGGACTTCCTCCAGGGTGAGCGCAGGGAGCGCTGGCGCCCCACCAAAGCAAGGGGCTTGCCGCGCACCCGGGCGCGAGCGCGCGAACACCGCGGACTGTGCGCCGTGAAACATCGGCCGTGCGCTCCAGGTGCAACGTTGAACTTCGAGATACCTCCACGCACCCGCACTGCCTTGAGGCACACCCCCGCGCTCCCGCTAGGGTGTTCGGCACCCATCCCCCCTTGAGAGGTCGAGACATGGAGGAGCATGCCCAGCAGTACCCCCTGCCGTCCGAGCGTGGACGCGCGTGGGTGCCCTGGCTCGTGACGGCGCTCGTGGTCCTGCTTGGCGGCGTGACGCTGTGGCTGTCGCACCGGTCCTCCAAGGACGCGCAGGCGCGCGCGGAGACCGCGGAGGCCGAGGCCCGCGTGGCGCATGATCGCGCGCAGGCCGCGGACAAGGCCCGCGAAGAGCTGACGCAGAAGCTGGCCTCGCTGGAGTCCGAGCACACCAAGCTGTCCGCCGAGAAGGACCAGCTCACCAAGACGGTGGAGGAGCAGGAGGCGGAGCTGGCCAAGCTCAAGGCCACCTATGAGGACCTCGAGGACAAGATGAAGAAGGAGATCGCCAACGGGGAGATTCGCGTCTCCCAGGCGGGCGGTCGCATCCAGGTGGACCTGGTGGACAAGATTCTCTTCGACTCGGGAGACGCGAGCATCAGCAAGCGCGGCGGCGAGGTGCTCACGCGCCTGGGCGCGGTGCTGGCGAAGGTGGAGGACAAGGTCATCCAGGTGTCGGGACACACGGACGACTCGCCGCCTTCCGAGAAGCTGAAGGCGACGTTCCCCACCAACTGGGAGCTGTCCGTGGCGCGCGCGGTGACGGTGGTGCGCGCCCTCCAGGAGTCTGGCGGCGTGCCCGCGCGCCGGCTGGTGGCCGCGGGCTACGGCGAGATGAGTCCGGTGGCCCCCAACGCCACGCCGCAGGGGCGCGCGCGCAACCGCCGCATCGAGATCCTCCTGATGCCAGACCTGGCCAAGAAGCCCGTGCCCGCCGCGATGAAGAAGGCGGCGGCCCAGGCGCCCGCGACGCATGCGGTGCTCAAGCCCGTGAAGGGCACCACGCCCAACAAGAAGCGCTGAGGCAGGAAGCGCGGAGCGGATCCGCGCCTACTTCTTCGCGGACTTCACCGACTCCACCAGCTTGCGGAAGCCCTTCTCCGCGGCGGCCACCGACTTCTCCGGGCCGGTGAGCTTGAAGAACAGCGGCCCCTCCGCGCCCTCGACGATGACCCCCAGCAGCCGGTAACCCGGCTTCGGCGCGGAGGGCCCCATCATGGGGCCGCCGCCGGCGTACGTGCCCTTCACGTCCACCGTGGTGACGCTCAGGCCGTTGATCTTCTCCGTCTTCGTCTTGGCGTCCTTCTCCACCGACGTGCCATCCGGCCGCTGGAACTGCCCCAGCCACCGCTTCACGTTGTCCCCCACCGCCCCGCCCTGGCCGGCGCCGAAATAGAACACCGCCAGCTCCGCCCCCTCCGCGTCACCCTTCGCCGCGGGCAGTTTGTACGTCGCCGCCCGCATGGGCCGAGCCGGCTGGACCGCCCACTCCGCGGGCGCACTCCAGGTAAGCCCTCCCGCTTCTTCCGCGTGGGCCAGCGACGCCGTCATCAGCACCACGACACTCAGCAGATGTTTCATGCGCATGCGCGCGAGCGTAACCGGCCCCGCCGTCACTCGCGCGATCCACACCCGCACGTGCCGCGCGAGCGGCCGGCGGGGCAGCGACACGTCTGACTCGACGCGTCAAGTCCCTTCGCTTTCGGCGTACGACGGGACGTGGTACGCAACAACTTGTTTCCAGCAGTTCACCTTGGAGGGGAACTCCTACCATGAAAAAGCTGTTGTTCGTCGGGGCCCTGGCCCTGGGCGCCGCGGCCTGTGACCCTGAGGTTGCTCAGGATCCAGAGCCCCAAGCCGTTGGCCTGGCAGAGTTCAATCCGGCTGCATCGCCGGCCATCGTTCCATCCCCCAATGACCTGGCGATCGACCAGAAGACCGGACTGGTCAACGCGCCCATCGACCCCAAGGCTCCGGCGGCGCAGCAGGAGTTCACGCGGGACTACCTGAACACGCTGAACGGCTTCCCGCCGACGGCGATCGCCAACACGAAGGTGGCGAACCTCGATCCCTTCTCGGTGAACGCCAACACCGTGAAGATCATCGACCTCTACAAGGGGACGCCGCTCGAGACGGCGGCCATCGACCCGCTCATCGGCTACAACCCGGACACGGGCTACATCAACATCATCCCGCAGGACGCCAAGACCAAGGCCAACGCCTGGCCCAAGGGCGGCCGCTACGCGGTGGCGCTCATCGGCGGCGAGCACGGCCTGAAGACGCTGGACGGCAAGAACGTCATCGCCTCCAGCACCTGGGCATTTGTCAGCTCGCCCAAGTCGCTGGTCACGTGTGAGGACCTGACCGCTCCGGATTGTGGTCCCGCCACGGAGATCATCCCCTCCTCCAAGACCAACCCGGCCGAGAAGCTGGCCGACCAGACCGCGAGCGCGCTGAAGCTGGAGCAGATCCGCCGCGCCTACTCGCCGCTCATCGGCGCGCTGGTGGCCCAGGGCATCAAGCGCGAGGACATCGTCCTGCTCTGGACGTTCACCATCACCAACCAGCCCGAGGCGACGTTCGACCCGACGGCGAGCATCATCCCCTTCCCGAACGACCTGGTCCGCGCGCCGGCCGACCCCAAGACGGGCACGCCCGCGCACCTGAACCTTCCGGTTCCCCCGGGCACGGGTCTGCAGTCGCAGCTGGTGCAGGGTCTGAACACCCTGGACGGCTTCTCCACGACCAGCCCCATCATCTCCGAGAACAGCGACACCAAGGGCGCCATCGACATGGGCGCGCTGGACGAGGCCACGCTGGCCACGGGCGTGAAGTTCCTGAAGCTGACCAACACCGACAAGGGAACCCCGCCCTCCGTCACCCCGTGCATCAACTGCGCGAGCAGCAAGCCGGCCTCCGGCACGTCCACCTCGCCGCAGCAGCTGCAGCTCGTTCCCCAGGCGCCCCTGGATGAGGCCACCCAGTACGGGGCGGTGCTCACCACCGGCCTGAAGAACACGCTCGGCCGCCGCGTGGCCCCCGCTGGCGCCTTCGCGCTGATGCGTCTGGCCAACCCGGTCTACGTCAACGGCAAGAGCCAGGTGAATGGCATCCCGGACGAGAGCGCCAAGGCCGTGGAGCCCCTGCGCCAGGCCTTCAAGCCCCTGTTCGACAACCTCGAGAAGGCCGGCATCAAGCGCTCGCAGGTCGCGCTGGCCTGGACGTTCACCACGCAGAGCATCAACAGCGTGGCCCAGCAGCTCCACACGCTGCCCGCGTCCATCCCGCCCGCGCAGCTGCCCAACGTTCCGCTCGCGCTCCAGCTGGCGCCCAACCCGCCCGCGAACCTCAACGCGCGCCTCTACGCGGGCGAGCTCATCATCCCGAACCTGCTGACGGATCCGCGCGGCACGTTCAACCCGGACCCCACCAAGCTGCGCGGTGAGTTCGCGCCGTTCTACCTGACGCTGCCCCCCGCGGGCACCACGATGCCCGCCAACGGCTGGCCCGTGGTCATCTTCGCCCACGGCCTGACGGGCAACCGCGAGTCCATGAAGGCCATCGCCGGCAGCCTGGGCGCCGCGGGCTACGCGACCATCGCCATCGACGCTCCGTTCCACGGCGACCGCATCTCGTGCATCGGCTTCAACGTGGGCGGCGCGCCGCAGGACGGTGCTTGCGCCGACCCGGCCACCCAGAAGTGCGACACCTCCGGCAGCTACGCCACCAACCCGAGCTACGGCCGCTGCATCGCGCGGACCCAGTCGGATGTCTGCGACCCGACCCCGGGCGTGGGCGACATGGTGTGCTCGGCCGCCAACAAGGGCCGCTGCATCGCGCAGCGTGACAACACGGGCGCCGTCACCGGCGGCCTGTGCGAGGGCGGCACGTTCAACCCGGCCGTCTCGGGCTGGAACTTCCTGGACACGGTGAACCTGTTCGCCACGCGCGACCACTTCCGCCAGCACATCATCGACATGGGCCAGGTGATTCGCATCCTGCAGGCCACCAGCCCGGGCAACATCAACCAGCGCGTGGGCGCCCTCACCGGCGCGGACAAGCTGGACGGCTCGCAGATCCACTTCGTGGGTCAGAGCCTCGGCGGCATCATGGGCACGATGTCCACGGCGTCTTCGCCGAACATCCAGCACGCGGTGCTGAACGTGGCGGGCGGCGACCTGGTCAACATCCTGATGACCTCGCCGAGCTTCGCGACCGTGAAGGACGGCTTCATCGGCCTCCTGCACTCGCAGGGCATCGACCCGGGCACGCCGGCGTTCGATCAGTTCATCGTCCTGGCCAACACCATCCTGGACCCGGCTGACGCGCGCAACTACGCCTACTCCCTGATGAACGCGCCGAACGCGCACGCCAACCGCGCGGTGATGGTGCAGACCATCAAGGGCGACATGACCATCCCGAACGAGGCCTCCTTGGCGCTGGTGAACGCGGCGAACCGGGGCGACAAGGCTCCGCGCACGGTGGCGGCGTACATGTTCGACCCGGCCAACTACTCGGACATCCCGGCCAACAGCCAGACGAAGTACCACGGGTTCCTGCTGCGGCCGGACCTTGGGTCCATCGCGGGCAAGGCGCAGGCCCAGGTCGTCGGCTTCCTGAACACGGGCACCGTGGCGGCTCCGCAGTAGCGGCGCACGCGAGAGAGGAATCACACCATCATGAAGAAAGCACTCTCCCTCGTCACCCTGCTCGCGGCTGGCGCCAGCCAGGCGGCGGGTTTTCAGATCGACACCCACAGCGGCCGCGCGACAGGCATGGGCTCGGCCGCCACCGCATGGCTGGATGACTCATCCGCCATCTACAGCAACGCGGCGAACATCGTCGGCGTGAACAAGCTGGACATCACGCTGGGCGACACGGGCATCCTGCCCAGCATCAACTTCACCCCGGTGGGCGCGTCCGCCAGCCAGGGCCAGAAGACGACGCTGTCGCCGCCGCCGCACCTGTTCATCGTGGCGAAGCCCTTCGACAGGGCCGCGTTCGGCGTGGGCGTGTTCACGCCCTACGGCGCGCGCAGCCGCTGGGTGGATGACTTCGTGGGCCGCTTCCGCGGCCACGAGTCCGCCCTGGCCACGTACTACATCAACCCCACGTTCGCGTATGAGCTGCACCCGCGCTTCCGCTTCGGTGTGGGCCTCGACATCGCTCGGGCCACCATCGACCTGCGCCGCCAGCTCAACTTCGTGAACAGCGAGGGCACCATCCACCTGGGTGGCGCGGACTGGGGCTCCGGCTTCAACGTCGGCGTGCAGGCCAGCATCCTGGACAACCTGAAGATGGGTCTTCACTACCGCAGCGCGGTGAAGATTGGCTTCAAGGGCAAGGCGGACTTCCAGAACATCCCCACGGAGTTCCAGTCCCTGCTGAAGGACCAGAAGGCCACGGCCGACGTGACGCTGCCGTCCACGGTGACGGCGGGTCTGGCCTACTCCCCCATGGACCGCCTGCTCATCGCGGCGGACGCGAGCTGGGTGGACTGGTCCACCTTCTCCGAGCTGGCCATCCACTTCGAGAACCCGGCCATCGACAACCCGGTGCCGAAGAAGTGGCGGGCGCGGTGGAAGTACAGCCTCGGCGGTGAGTACGGCGTGACGCAGGACCTCCAGGTTCGCCTGGGCTTCGTCTACGACCCGTCGCCGAGCCCCAACAGCACGCTGACGCCGGACCTGCCGGACGCGAACCGCCTGAAGGTGACGGCGGGCGTGGGCTATCAGTTCAAGCCCTTCCGCGCGGACCTCGGCTACCAGTTCGTCGCGCTCTCCGACAAGGAGAGCACGTCCCCGGGCATGAGCGGCACGTACTCCGGTACGGCGCACGTGTTCGGCCTGACGCTCGGCTACTCGATGTAATCGCGGGGCGACGTTCGCCCCTGTGAAGTCCCGGCGCCCGGGCTCCTCCTCGCGAGGGGCCCGGGCGTCTGCTTTCTGGCGCCTGGGCCGCGCTGCCCGAGACGCGGGGCCGGGCGGGGCGCTACGGTGCGCCGCCGTGAGCACCACCAAGCCCGGTCGCAACGACCCATGCCCCTGCGGCAGCGGCAAGAAGTACAAGGCCTGCCACGCCGCCGAGGACCGCGCGAAGGCCGCGCCGCCTCCGCCCCCGGCCTCCAGTCCCCTCTCGGAAGACCTCCAGGGCGCGCTCGCGCTGCTGTCGGATCCGGACGTGTCCAAGCTGTCCGCCGCGCTGGAGCGGCTGGGCGCGCTGCTGGCGGACGCGGGCCCCGTGGCCGGGCTGCGCTTCGAGGCGAAGGACTTCGACGCGCACGTGGGCAAGGAGCTGGCCCGCCTGGCGGAGCGCGCGAACCAGGACGCCGCCGCGGCGAGGCACGAGCTGTCCGTGGGCACCCTGCGCGCGCTGGGCACCCGCGCGTTCCAGGAGAAGCTGGGCGCCGTGCTGCTGACGCGGGCCTCGCGAGCCTCGACGCCCGAGGAGCGTCAGGCGCTGAGCGTGGGCGCGCTGCTGGCCACCGCCGCGAAGAAGACGGGCCGCGTGCGTCCGGAGAACAACCCGGTGCTGGACGTGGTGTTCGACGTGCAGTTCCGCGAGTGGTGCGTGCGTCACGCGGAGCTGGCGCGCAAGTACGAGGCGCTCGCGGGCGCGATGGACGACTCGCACGTGGAAGCGCTGGTGGAGCAGGTGCAGTCGGACCCCGCCCTGTCCGAGCGCATCGCCCGCGAGGCGAAGGAGCGCGCCGCCCGCGTCGAGGCGCGGCTGCGAGAGCCGACGACGCCCTCCGTCTTCGCCCCCGAGGAGGAGCTGTGGCTCACCTGTGTCCTCTGGGAGCCCCTGCGCGCCATGAAGTCTCCGCCCGCGAACCCCGAGGGCCGGCGCGAGGTGGTGGCGGCGTTGCTGCGCGCCGTGAAGGGCGCCGTCGACGACGACTTCCTCCAGCACCTGGTGGACCGGCTGCACGCCGAGGCGAAGAACCCGGCCGCGGACGAGGCGACGCGCGCGGCGTTCAGCGACGCGGCCATCGCGTTCGAGGCCGAGCCCGCGCGCATGGTGCTCGCCGCGCTGCTCACCGCGCGCCAGGAGGCCCGGGGCCGCACCGCCGAGGAACTGGTGGCGCTGGCGGACCTCAAGGCGCTGCCCGCGTGGACCGCGGAGAGCCTGGAGCCCTACCGCGCGCTGCTGGAGACGCAGGGACGTCCCGCCGCCGCGGACCGCGTGCGCCGCGCGCAGGAGTGGCTGCGCGCGCACCCCATCCGATTGGACGACAGCGCCACGCCCTGAAGCTCGGCGTCGCGCGGCGTCACACGCGCAGGTCGCCCTCCAGCAGCTCGCGGCCGGACAACAGCCGCGCGGTGCGCTGGAGGCGCTCGGTGCCCATGCGCATCAGCATGCCCTTCATGCCCGGCTGACTGAGGATGTGCCGCTCGAAGGCGCCTCGGTCCAGCCGCAGCAGGACGCAGTCGGACTCGGTGCGCACCGTGGCGGACACGGGCTTGTCGAGCAGCAGCGAGATTTCACCGAAGACGTCACCCTCGCGAAGGTCTGGCAGGGCCACCTTCCTGCCGCTGGCCTGCTCCAGGTACGGCCGGCACTGGCCGCGCAGCAACAGGTAGAAGGCATCGCCCGGCTGACCTTGCGTGAGGAGCACCTGTCGCGCGGGCACGGCGCGCAGGTCGAACTCGCGCGCCACCGCCTGCTTCTGCGCGGGCGACAGCGGGCTGAGCAGCGGACTGCTGCGCAGCAGGTTCTCCACCAGGCGGCGCCGGAAGAAGGTCTGCACGGCAGTGGCCACCGTCGGGTGCTTCACGGCCGCGGCCTCCACGCGCGCGCGCGTCAGCTCCAACAGCACCGCGCGCGAGGTGGCCACGACGCTGGCCAGCCGAGGCCCCTCGGACACGAGCGCCAACTCGCCGAAGAAGTCTCCCGCGGAGACTGTGCCCACCACCTTGCGCTCACCGCCCTCGAGTGTGCGCGCCACCTCCGCGGTGCCATCCACCAGGGCGAACATCGAGTCGCCCGGCGCGCCCTCGGTCACCACCGCGCGGCCGGACGTGAAGGCGCGCACCTCCAGCGCCTCCAGCAGCGCCACGAAGGCCTCGCGATCCACCCAGGACAAGATGGGCACGGTGGACACCGCGCCCGCGTCGGGCACGAGCCCCGGCTCCGAGGGCGTCGCGCCGGGCGCCAGGGCGAAGCGCTCCGCCAACATGCGCGCTGGCTTCGCCGCGTCTCCACCGAGCCGCCGCAGGGACACCCACGCGGCCGCCGCGCGCAACAGCGCCCCGTCCTTCACCCAGGCGCGCAGCGCGGACTCGAACGCCGAGACCGCCTCCGCGTGACGCCCGAGCGCCTCCAGTGACTCCGCCTCGCGCTGAAGCCGAGACGCCTCACCGGGTCCTCCGGCGAGCGCCGCGTCCACGCGGGCCTCACTGGCCAGGGGCACCGCTTGCAGCGTCCTCGGGTCCGCGCGGGGAGGGGTATCCGCCATGCGGGCCTCTGTAGCTCAGGCGCTCAGCGCACGCACGCGCTCCGCGAGGTTCTGCGTGAAGAGTCGATAGATGCGCAGCGCCGCCGCGGGATGGGTGTCCAGGTAGGATTGGAAGTCCAGATGCGTCACCCGGAGGGCGCGCACTGCGGTCCTCGCGCGGACATGCGCCGAGGTGGGCCCATCCAGGATGAGGGAAATCTCACCCAGGTACGCGCCCTGCCCCAGCGTGTTGAGCCGGCGCGCGTCCGGCCCCGGCCCCGCGTGCACATCCACGATGCCCTCCAGCAACACCAGGAGCCCCGTGCCGCGCGCGCCCTTCTCCATGACGACGACGCCCTCGGGCACCACGATGGGCCGGGCCACGCGGTAGAGGTCCTTCATGTCCTCCAGGGGCAGCTCGCCGAAGATGGGGATGGCCTTCAGGTACTCGTAGCCGTCAGGCGGAGCCGGGGTGCGCTCGGCCGCCACCGCACCCTCGGCCGGCGAGGCGAGTCCCAATTGCCTCAGCAGCCGCGCCTGCTCCGCGTGCAGCTCCGAGTCAGGGGACTCGCGCACGGCGTCGGCCAAGAGCACCAGCGCGCGCCAGGTGTCGCCGCGCGCATCGAGCAGCGCGCTCATCCGCAGCACCGTGTCCCGGCGCCCCACGTCCTCCGCGGCCACGGCGCGCAGCGACTCCAGCTCCGCGTGGGTGTTGCCCAGCGCGCGGTACACCCGCGCCGCCTCGCCGGGGCGACGCAGGCGGGTGAGCACCCGGGCCACGGACTCCAGCGCCTGCTGCGACCGGTACAGCTCCAGCGCCAGCTCCAGCACGCCGCCTCGCTCGAACGCCGCCGCCGCGCGGCCCTCCTCACCGGCGCGCAGCCACGCCTCGGCGGCGGGTCGCAGCTCTCCGGCCTGCTCATAGAGGGGCGCTGCCGCCGCGTCGTCTCCTCGCGACTCCAGCAACCGCGCCGCGCCCGCGAAGTCACGGGCGCTCCGCATCACCTCCACCAGCGTCGCCCGGGACGCGGCCGAAGCCAGGATGGCCTCCTCCCGCACGCGCTCCCGCTGCGCGCTCGCCAGGGACTCGTAGGCGCGCGTGGCCTGCTCCACCGCGCCCTGCACCACGGGCTCCCACACGACGCGGGTGCCCACCGAGCCCACGACATCCACTTCACGAATCCCCAGGCCCATCCCGGCCCGGTCGGACCCCACCGCGGTTGCCGCCATGTCACTCCCCCCAGAGGAACTGAATCGTTGTCACCGCCGCGAGAAGACCAGGAAGTACTGCTCGGGCAGGAAGTCGAAGGACCGCACCTGCTGGTAGCCCGCGGACTCCAGCTCCGCGCGCACCGCGTCCGGCGCGAGCTTGTGCTCGGCGGGCGGACCGCGGGACGAGTCCAGGCGATAGTCGATGATGGCGAGGCGCCCCTGGGGCGACAGGCCATGCTCCGCGAGGTGGCGGAAGTACGCGGGCCGGTCCGAGATGTGATGGTACGTGTCCACCACGAGCACCAGGTCCACGGGCGCGGGCAGCTTCGGGTCATCCGGCGTGGCGACCACGGGCGTGAGGTTCGTCAGGCCCTCGCGCTCCGCTCGCGCGCCCAGGTAGCGCGCCATGTCCGGCTCGATGTCCACGCCATACACACGGCCCTGGGGCACCGCGCGCGCCAGCCGCACGGAGAAGTAGCCCGTCGCCGAGCCCACATCCGCCACCTTCGCGTCCGCGGGCAGCGCGAGCGCCGCCACCACCGCGTCCGGCTGCTGCCACGCATCGCGCGCGGGGTCGTCGAAGCGCGCGGCCCACGCGTTCGCGTCCTCGAAGCGGTGCGGCATCTGTGGGCCGTGCGCCTGCTCCGCGTGATGATGCGGATGCGAGCACGCGCCCAGCAGCAAGGTGCCCCCCAGCAGGGCGCGGTGCGGGAAGGAGGAGTGGCGATGGGACATGGCGGGCTCCGAGGACGAGGGGAACGGGCGCATCAGGGCTCCCGGAAGATGAGGAGGCCGCGCGCCGTGTCGACCGTATAGAGATATCCGTCGCCCGGCGCACTCACGGCCACGAGCCCATCGACGAAGCCGTGGCCCGCGCCCGGGTACTCCGCCGAGAACGAGTTGAACCACGCCCGCTCCCTCGGCCGCTCCGGCACTGACACATCCAACACGCGCACGCCGTCCTGATGGTGGGCCACGTAGAGCGTCGTCCCGCGCAGCTCCAACGCGCCGATGGAGACAGGCGTGCGCAGCCGGTACTCCCCAATCAGTGACACCTGCTCGGGGTTCGTCACGTCCAGCACCCGCAGGTGCGCCGCCCAGTCCTGTCCGCCCTCGAAGGCGATGAGCCGCGCGCCGAACCGTCCCACGCGCACGGCGTGGCTGGTGGCGCCGGGATAGGTGTAGCGGCCCAACGGATTGAGCGCGGGCGAGCTGAGCTCATCCAGGATGTTCAATCCCTCTCGCCCGTGGCTGACATACATCCGCCCCTCGAAGGAAAAGGCAGACTCCGGGAGGTGCTCGCGCAGCGCGGGGTTCGCTCCGCCAAGCTTCAGCGCTTGCAGCAGGCGCGGGGCCCGCGGCTGGCTCACGTCATACACATGCGTCCGCGCCAAGGGAGCGCCCACGGAGACATACAGCCGCGCGTCCTGACCCCAGACCGAGCGCGCATCCACTGGCGCCGCGCCCAGCATCGGAAGCGTGGACAACCGTTGGGGCTGAGCCGGCGCGCTGACGTCGAAGGCGATGACCCCTTCCGCGCTGCTGGCTACGTAGAGCACGTCGTCTCGGGCCGCCACGGCGCGCCAGGTGTCTCCCATGGGCGCATCGATGTGCGCGCGAAGCACGGGCGCGGCGCGGTCGCTCACGTCAAACACAGTCAGCCCGCCAGGGACACCGCGCGCCACGTCGGGCCCGGAGACGACGAAGGCATGCGCCTGGGACACGAGCAGCCCCATCGCGTCCCCGCGCCCCACCGGCGACTCGGAGAGCAACGCCATGCCCGAGGACTCGGCCTCGCCCTCGCGGCGCACCAACCGCTCCGCCACGAAGGTGCCCAGCCGCACGGGCTCGCCGTTCGCGCAGCGCGCGTAGCACCCCACCAGCCGGCGACCACGCGCATGGGACTCACAACCCGACAGTGCGAGCGTGCTGGAGCCGCCGTCCTCCAATCCCTCACGCGTGGACAGATAGAACCGGTCCGGCCCCACCTCCTGCCCGGGCAACGCCACGGTGCCGAGCGTGGACGTGCCGCCATCCGTCACCACCCGCAGGCTGTCGACGAGTCCCCCGGGCTCCAGCAAGTCCCAGTTGATGCGCACCGAGTACAGCGCGGGCACGGCCACGTCGCTCAGCGAGCGCACGTTGCACAAGGGCCCCAGGAAGAAGTCGGGCGAGCCGCAGGCGACGCCAGGGTCCATCGTGGGGCGACAGACCGCGAGGCGATCCAAGTCGTCCCAGTCCCCCGTCTCCAGCAGCGCGTTGCCCTCCTCGACGCCCGCGTCCGTGTCGGGGCCTCCGTCAGTACCTCCGTCGTCGTGCGCGGGTGGAGGCGGCTGGGGCGGTGTGCCCTTGCTGCACGCGACCATCCCCAAGACGCTCCCGAGCAGCACCCACCCAGCGGCTCGCCTCCAGCCCATGTCGGGACTCCTCATTGCCGGGACGGCCCCCCTCCCGACGCCTGCTCAACGGCCCTGCAATCAACTCATATCGCGCATTCCACGAAGAACAAGTCCCACTATGAAGTGGTGGCTCCGGAGGTATCTTGCGGGGCACGGTCGGCCGGGCCCTCGGAGTTCGCGCATGAAGACGTATCGAATCGCGCCCTTCTGGAGGCTGTTCTCGGTGGCCTGCGTCCTGGCCGCGAGCGGCGTGCGGGCACACGCCGGGCTACCGGAGACCTCCAACGTCACCTTGCGCCGAGGCCACCCAGAGGACTTCTTCGTAGGAACCACTTTCGGCGCGGTGGTGTCCCGAGACAGCGGACAGACGTGGCGCTGGGTCTGCCCCGAGGCCATGGGTTACGGCGGCTGGAAGCCCGACTCCTTCGTGTGGCGTGAGTCCGGCGAGCTGCTCGCCGCCACGGGCAACGCGCTCCTGCGCTCGGGGGACGGAGCCTGCACCTGGAGCACGCACCCCTACTTCAAGGACACGTGGGTGACGGCGCTCGCGGTCCACCCCACGGATGACCGGGTGTTCTACGCCGCCACGGGGCGCTCCACGGCGGCGAGCAACGGCCTCTATCGCAGCGACGACGGCGGCGAGACGTGGCGAGCGCTGTCGCTGCAACGCCCGAACACGTTGTTCTCCGCCGTGCGCGTGTCCACGGCGAACCCTCGGCGCATCTATGCGTCCGCGCAGGAGCCCACGCGCATGCTGCTGTTCCGCAGCGACGACGCGGGCGAGACCTGGGAGGAGCTGCCGCAGAACTTCCCCACGCTCGTGCGGCCCTATGACTTCGTGCTCGCCACCACCAGCCCCGTGTCCGCGGAGGGCGTGTGGGCGCGCGTGTCCGCGCAGGGCTTCACGTACATCCTGCGCAGCGACGACGGCGGGCGCACCTTCGTCTCGTTGAACGAAGGGGGACTGAACGACGCCTTCGTGAACATGGACCTGTCCGCGGACGGCGGCACGGCCTGGGTGGGCACGTACAACACGTTCTTCCGCAGCCAGGGCGGCGCGCCCTTCGTCCCGCTCCCCTTGCCCAGCGGCAACGCGTGCGTGCTGCGTCGGGGCGAGGTCCTCTACGGCTGCGGCTCGCCCTGGGTGCATGAGTGGTCGCTGGCGCGCAGCCAGGACGAGGGCACCACCTGGGAGCCCATCTACAGTCTGGATCAGACGCAGGGCACCTATCGGTGTCCGGCGGGAACGCCCGTGCACGAGCTGTGTCCATCGCGCTGGCCGCAGCTCGCGCAGTTGATCCTCGCGCCGCTCGACCCCGACGGAGCGCCGGACGGAGGCACCGCCGACGGAGGCAGCACCGACGCGGGCACGTCCGCCCAGCCACCTGACGCGGGCCCGGTGGTGGACGAGCCCACCCCCAAACCCAGCTCCAGCGGCTGCGGCGCCATGTCCGGGAATGCGGTCCCCGCCGCGTTGCTTCTGCTCACGATTTCATTGTTGCGCCGTGGCCGGCGGCGTGTGGACCCACAACCCTGAGGACGACGATGAACCACCATCTCCTGTGGAGCACCTGCGCGGCCGCGGCATTGGCATTGACCGCCTGTGGAAAAGACGATCCCCCCACCACCGACGAATGTGGCGAGCCCCTCTACGCGGGCAAGGCCACCGACGAGTCCTGGCGCGCCCTGGTGGACGCGAAGGACAAGGCCGCGGACAGCTCGCGCGCGGTGACGCTGCTCACCCCCGAGCCAAGCCAGACCTTCGCCGCGAGCGACCCGGCGCCGCGCTTCACGTGGACGTCTCCGCTGCGCGCGTCGCTGGAGCGCCCCGGGAAGACGCGCCCCTCCACCGTGGGCCATCCACGCGCGAGCGGCCCGTCCTTCCTCGCCCGCGTGGCGAACTGGGTGGTGCCCACCGCCGAGGCCCACCTGCCGCCCTACACGGGCGACCTGTACTGGGTGCAGGTCCAGCTGCCAGGCCAGAAGTGCCCGGTGGCGGTGCTGACGTCCGAGCTGGAGTGGCAGCTCGATGACACCACGTGGAAGACGCTGCGCGACGTGGCGGGCAAGGACCTCACGGTGCAGGTGACGAGCGCCTATCTGGTGCAGAACCGCATCACCGAGGGCCCGTATCAGCTCGCCACGCCCGTCACCTTCCGCGTGGGGATGGCGAAGTGAGGCGCGGCGCATGGCTGGGATTGCTGGCGCCCCTGGCGCTGGCATCCTGTGAGAAGTCAGCGACGGAGGCGGACGGGCTGCTGAAGGTGCCCGCGCTCGAGTACGCCGAGCCGAAGCCGTGGATGCGCGGAGGCACGACGATTCCACCGCCGGGGCCCGCGGGACGCATCATCGTCACCAACAGCCTGGATGACTCGCTGAGCCTGCTGGACATGGAGGGCCTAGGCACGCCGGGCTGGGGCAAGGCGCAGCGCGTGCCCGTGGGCCTCAACCCCGTGGAGTTGGAGGGGCCGCATCACACGGCCGTCTCTCCGAAGAATGACTACTACTACGTGGGCATCTCCAACTACGTGCCGGGAGGTGGCTCGGGGCCACATGGCGCGCACGGCACTGGCACGGCGGATGGCTACTGCCTCAAGGTGTCGGCCGAGGACAACCGCATCGTGGGCTCCACGCGGGTGGACCGCAATCCGGGCGACGTCATCGTCAGCGCGGATGGGAAGACGCTGTACCAGACGCACTTCGACCTCTTGCGCATCGCCGACGTCGCGCGACAAGGCGGCAGCGAGCGCGACATGGACGCGCGGCTCGTCATCCTCGACGCGGACTCCATGACGGTGAAGACGCGGCTGAAGGTCTGCCCCGCGCCGCACGCGGTGCGCCTCTCCGCCGACGAGCGCACGGCCTACATCGCGTGCTGGTCGGACGAAGTGGCCATCGTCGACTTGCCCGCCACGGAGAACTCGCTCCCGACGCGGGTGAAGGTGGCGGACTCGGGAGTGGGCACGGCGACCGCGCCGCGGCACCAGCCCTATGCCCTGACGATGTCCCCCATCACGGGCGATGTCTGGGTCAGCTCGCTGGCGAGCCGACAGGTGCAGGTGCTCGAAGCCAAGACGCGGACAATGAACGCGCAGCGCATGGTTCCGCTGCGGGGCTCGCCGATGTTCGGCGTGTTCACCGCGGACGGGAAGACGCTGTACATGCCCTATCAAGGCGAGGACGCCATCGCGGTCATCGACCCCGCCACGTCCCAGGTGCTGCGCACCATTCAGCTCTCACAGGATGGTTGCTTCAACGTGCACCAGCTGACCCTGACGCCCGACGAGCGGCACGGCCTGGCTGTCTGCGAGGGCGACCACATTGGCCCGGGCTCGCTGCTCGTGGTGGACCTGAAGGAGGGCAAGGTGGTGTCCACGGTGCCCATGGGCATCTTCCCGGACTCGGTGAGCATCATTCGGGGGCAGCCATGAAGCGCCTCATGTGGGGCGCCGCGCTGCTCGGACTGCTGGTCGGCTGTGGCGGGGAAGAGAAGAAGAGCGCGGCGGACTTCGGCGAGGAGCTGTTCCACGACGCGCGGCTGTCGGAGAGCACGTTCAATCGCTTCTCCTGCGCCACCTGTCACGTGACGACGCCGCAGGCTCCGGCCGAGCGCATCGACTCGGGATATTCGCTCTACAACGTGGCCTCGCGGCCGAGTTGGTGGGGCGGCAACGAGACGCGCCTCCTGGACTCGGTGAACTTCTGCTACGTCAACTTCATGCGGGGCGTGTCGAAGCTGGAGCCGGACGACCCGATGAGCCGCTCGCTGTACGAGTACCTCGTGCGGATCAGCCCGGACGCGCAGGCCACGGCGCTGCCCTTCACCATCGTGAAGGACATCAACGAGGTGGCGCGCGGCGACGCGACCCGAGGCGCGACGGTGTACCGCGCGGCCTGCCAGACGTGTCACGGCGAGCTGCACACCGGTAAGGGCCGGCTCACGGAGCTGGCCTCCATCCTCCCCGAGGTGACGAAGGACTACGGCACGGTGTTCCCCGGCGTGCCCAAGTCCAAGGTCGTCATCGAGAAGGTCCGGCACGGACAGTTCTTCGGCGTGGGAGGCAACATGCCGCCCTACAGCACCGAGGCCCTCTCGGACGCGGACCTCGGCGCGGTGCTGTCCTATCTGGAGCTGTAGTCCTCCGGCCGAGCCCGGCGCGCGCCTCAGGTCGTGGGCTTCTCGACGCGACCATCCGCGTGCCGGGCGAACCGGCCCTGCTCACGGCCGTGCACGGGGTCGTTCTTGGGCCACGGCCAACCGCCGAACTCGGTCTGCCGGAAGTCCATGAACGCCTGATACAGCTCCTCGCGCGTGGTCATCACGAAGGGGCCCTGCTGGACCACGGGCTCCTGGATGGGGCGGCCCTGGAGCATCAACAGCTCGGCCTCATCCGGACCATTCTCGAGGATGACGTCGCGGTCCGCGCGCAGCTCGATGGCGCTCGACGCGGGGATGGCACGGCCCGCGGCGCGGAGCGCGGCGCCCTGGAAGAAGTAGAGCATGCGATGCACACCCGCCGAGGCGGCTGGCAAGGTCCAGCGCGCGCCGGGGCTCATCTTGACGGTCCAGATGGCCACGTCGGTGTCCTCGCGGCGGGCCCACGACTTCGGGGGCGGCGGAGGCGCGCGCACGTCGCCGAGTCGCCCCGCGATGATGCGCACTTCGGTCGCGCCACCGCGCTCGTCCTTGATGACCTCGGTGGGGATGGTGTCATTCCAGAACATGGAGAAGTGCGGCTCGACCATCTTGTCGACGCGCGGCAGGTTCAACCAGATCTGAAACAGCTCGAGCGGATTCGCGGCGTCGCGCCGCAGGAGCGGGAACATCTCCGAGTGGAGGATGCCCTTGCCCGCCGTGAGCCATTGCACGTCACCACCGCCGAAGCGCGCGACCGCGCCCAGCGAGTCGGAGTGGTCGAGCACACCGCGACGCACGATGGTGACGGTCTCGAAGCCCCGGTGGGGGTGCTGGGGGAAACCGGGGACGGTCTCGCCGTGATACATGCGCCAGCCATCGCGGCCCTCGAAGTCCTGGCCGATGTCTCGGCCGGCGAGCGAGGCCGCGGGCCCCATGTGCTCGTTGCCGGCAGGGTAGCGGTCGTCGTGGTGGACGCAGAAGAGGAACGGGTCGGGCGTCTTCCACATCATGCCGAGCGGTGTCACGGCCCGCACCGCGTCCTGGATTGCTGGTTGATTCATGGCCGTCTCCTCACTGCTCGCCGCATGTTTCGAGCAGCCCGAGACCGCGGCGGTGGCTCCTACGGCGGCCAGGCCTTGCAACGCTTCTCTCCGGGACACTCGACTCACGGGCTTACCTCGGGTCGCGCCTCATCGCGCGTCCCGTCAGGCTAACCGCCTCGAAGCGCCGCCGCAGCCCCGAAGCACGGGCACGCTCGCCCACTTGCTCAGCGGTACACGCCCCAGGGACCGCGCGGCACTGTGCCGTGGTCAACACGAGGATTCCCGTGAAGCGCCCCGGGACACGAATCTGGCCGACGAGAACGCACCGTGCCCCACGTGGTCGTGCCTCACGACAAACGCTCGCGACGCCCTTCTGCATGCAGGGACGGATGCATCAAGGTCGCTGTCTGTCTTCAGCGTTCAGACAGGGGGCCCAGTCGCTCAAGACCGCGCTCGCGCTCCACGGCGCGGGCAGCTCGCGCGGACGGAACTCCGGCGCGAACTGTTCCTCCTGATGCGCGCGCGTGAAAGGCAGCCGCGCCAGCCGCTTCCCCACGAAGCCCTCCAGGAGCAGCGCGGAGAAGGACTGGGCCAGCTTCACCAGCCGGGGATGCGTCCCCGTGGGCGTGCGGTGGTCCAGCGCGTAGAGCGCGAACGCATCTCGGTCCGTCGGCTCGTCCGGCACCAGGAACAGCTCCGCGCTGCTGGCGCCGACGACGCGCGGAGCGGGCGGCCCCCCCGAGGAGCGCATGCCCCAGTTGGATGGCGTTGCCCGGCAATGACTGGCGCGCGCCTCCGCTCGCGTCGACCCGCGAGGTGAGCCGCGTGTGGATGTCGCGGGGGGAATCGAAGAAGCCTCGCGTGTGCCAGGGAACCCACAACTCCACCAGGTCTCCCCGGTGCCCAGCTCGGTGCAGAAGCGCCGGTAGCGCTCCGGCAGCTTCTCCTTCAACCGCGCCTCGGTCCTCGCGTGGTCCGCGTCGACGGGCAGACGCACCGGAGTCCCCAGGGCGGCGATGCCATGCGGCTTCAACACCTCGGGCCAGGGCCTCACGGTCACACCTCTCGGGCGAGGACTCCCACCGCTCCCGCCTCTCATCCTCCCTTGGGGTTCCAGGGACGGCGGGGCTCGCATCGGTCTGGCCAGGACCCGGGGCTCGGGCTTACCTTGCAGGGGCATGCCCTCGCAGTCGCCCTCGCAACTCGCGCTGTTCGACGCGCCCGAGCCCGCTCGCGCCGCGGAGCCCGTGCGCTCGCGATTGCCGTCTCGCGAGGACGCGCTGCCCCTGGCCGCGGAGCTGGCTCGGCGAATGTCCGCCGCGCTCGGCGTCCCGGTCCACCTGCGCCTCACGGACAACCGCGCCACGCTGGTCAGCTACCGCCGCGTCGAAGAAGGCCTGCGCCTGCGCGTGCATCACCTCTTCCTCGGCGCACCGGATGACGTCGTGTGTGCGATGGCGGACTATGTGCGGCGCGGCGACAGCGCGGCCCAACAAGCCCTGGAGGACTACATCCATCCTCGCCAGGGTCTCCTGCGCCGGGAACGACGCCCGGGCGCCCCGCTTCGCACCCGCGGACGCTGCTTCGACCTGCGCGCCGTGGCCGAGCGGCTCGGCACCACCTACTTCGGGGGACGGGTGCAGGTGGACCTCGGCTGGGCTCGCAAGCCCGCGCGCCGCAAGCGCCGCAGCATCTACCTGGGTGGCTACGACGCGCGCCTGCGCGAGATTCGCATCCACCCCGCCTTGGATCGGCCACATGTGCCGGCCTACGTGGTGGACTTCCTCGTGTTCCACGCGATGCTCCACGCGGACCTCGCCGCGCCCGACACGGACTCCCCCTCGGAGTCGGGCCGCTGCGCCGCCGAGCACTCCCCCGAGTTCCATGAGCGCGAGGCGGACTTCCCCCTGCGCGACGCGGCCGGGCGGTGGCTCGCCGAGAATCTCCAGACACTGCTGCGCGGCTGAATCCTCGCGCGCGACATCACCCCCAAGTCCCACCTTCCTGTCGTGCACGTCCAGGCGAGCCCTGTCCTCTCGGGCCATCCAGGCGCGCGGAGGGCATGCGGGGGTGGCGGCGGTGGGCCCCCCGGCTGCATGCTGTGAGCGATGCGCTTTTTCAGCGTGGAAGAGGCAAACCGACTCGTGCCGCTCCTGCACCGCACCTTCGAGCGGGTGCGGCCCTGGGTGGATCGCGTGCAAAGGCTCGCGGAGGACCTGGAGGTGCCAGGGGACCGGAGCGACTCGGCCCTGGAGCCCCTGCGCGACGAACGCGATGCCCTGCTCAATCGCATCCGCGGAGAGCTGCTTCAAATCCAGGAGATGGGTCTGGAAATCAAAGGCGCGGACGGGCTCGTGGACTTCCGCGCACGGCGGGGTGAACGCCATGTCTATCTCTGCTGGCGCTTCGGCGAGAACGAGGTCAGCCACTGGCACGACCTTCAAACAGGCATCGCGGGACGTCGCCCCATCGACAACCCGGATGACTTCGCGCCCACCTACTTGAGCTGACGGCCTACTCCGACGCGAGCAGGTGCGCACGCAGCACGCCCAGCGCCTGGAGCGCGGATTGGAGTTGCTGTCCCAGCCCCCCCGCCTGCCGCGCGATGTCCGAGAACTGACTCGCCTCCGCGGTCTCCGCCAGCGCGCGCGCCTCCTCCGCCACCTGCGTCATCCGCTCCTGGAGCGCCTGGAATTGCTCCGCCAGCTCCACGTCCTGAGAGGGCGTGCGTGACGCCTGCTGGCTCAGCACGGAGAAGCGTTGCATCCGCGCGTTCAGCTCCGCCGCGCTCTGCCCCAGGGCGCCATACCGGGTCAGCAGCGCCTTGAAGACCTCGGTGCGCTCCTGGAGTTCGCGCGCGCGCGTGTTCACGGACTCGGCCTGCTGTTGTTGGCGATCCCGAACGCGGGTGATGGCGGAGACCAACTGAGCCACCTGCTCACGGAGCTGCGCGTCCAGGTCCGCCAGGTCCCGCAGGGTCGTCGAGGCGTGCTCCAGGTCCTGCTCGGACACCAGCGAGGACTGCTGCAGCCGCGCGGCGAGTGTCTCGAAGCGAGCCAACTGCGCGTCGAGCGCCTGGGCGGCGGACACCAGCTCAGAGGGCGAAGGCTGCGCGGGCGGACTCATGACGACGCGAACCCTGTCACGGCCTCCCCGCGACCCACACGCGCGAAGTCCCGAGAACGTCGCGTCGGGAACGCCTGCGGGGTTGCCCGCCTGCCCTCGGAGAATTGTCGACAAGGCGGGCATGCGGGGGACCCGGGACCTCGCCAGCCCAAGACAGCGACCCCACCTTGTGCGGGCAGGCATCACGCCTGGAGGACACCCATGCCCGTGGACTTCTCTCTCACTGTGCTCGTCACCGGCGCCACCGGCCATCAGGGAGGCGCGCTGACCCGTCAACTCCTGGGGCGGGGGCATCGGGTGCTGGCCCTGGTGAGAGACCTGAACAGCCCAGCGGCCCGGCAGCTCGAGTCCCGAGGCGCCACGCTCGTGCACGGAGACTTCGAGGACGTGGGCTCCATCGAGAAGGCCGCGCGGGAAGCGGATGCCATGTTCGCCATGGCCTCGCCCTTCGGGCCGGGCGGCCCCGACGCGGAGACGCGCCAGGGCATCAACATGGTGGAGGCCGCGAAGCGCGCCAACATCCGCCACTTCATCTATTCCTCCGTGGCGGGCGCGGACCGACTCACCGGCATCCCGCACTTCGACAGCAAGCACCGCGTGGAGCTGTACGTGCGGCGCAGCGGCCTGCCCGCCACCATCCTCGCGCCCACGTTCTTCATGGAGAACTTCCTGAGCCCCATGCTCATGGAGGGATTGAAGTCTGGCGTGCTCGCGCAGGGGCTGCCCCCCACGCGCGGGCTGGAGATGGTGGCCTTGGACAACGTGGCCGCGCTCACGATGGTGGCGCTGGAGCACCCGGAGCGCTTCATCGGCGAGCGCATCGAGCTGGCCTCCGACGAAGTCACGGGGCAGCAGGCCGCGGGCCTCCTGTCTATGGTGAGTGGCCACCGCATCAAGTACGTGCAGGTCCCGCTGGAAGACATCCGCCAGCGCAGCGAGGACCTCGCGATGATGTACGAGTGGCTCGACCGCGTGGGCTACCACGTCGACGTGCTCACCCTGCGGCACGACCATCCCCAGGTGAGCTGGCTCACGCTGGAGGAGTGGGCGCGGCACCAGGATTGGAGCGCCCTCACCTCACCGGCCTGGCCGGGCGAACCCGCGGACCCCGCGACCCCCGCCGAGCCGTAGCGCCCCCGCCTCCCTGTCCGGGCTCCAGGGCAGGTCTCGTGCTCGACAATCACCTCGCGCTCGCCGCCCTAGTTTGAGTGGCAGGAGGAGCTGCGATGCGTGCGCGTTCCGTGGGGATAGCAGTGTTGATGTTGATTGCAGGCTGTGCCCCGACGGGCTCGCAGTTGCGACCGGCCCCGTCGGCTCAAGTCGTCCAAGGCGACACGGCGGCGGCCACCACCCAGCAAGAAGGCGTGCATCTGGTGGCGGACGGCACGGCCTGGAAGGGACACCCGTCCGACCTGGGCCAGCGCCTCACTCCCGTCTTCGTGCAGGTCCAGAACCAGAGCGGCCGGCCGCTGCGCATCCAGTACAGCGCGTTCTCGCTCGTGGGCGCGGACTCGCACTTCCACTACTCCGCGCTGCCGCTGCTCACGCTCCAGAATGGCCTGGCGCAGCAGGGGACCGGAGGCTCGGGGAACAGCGACACCACCTACGCGCCCGCGTCGTGGAGCGTGGGTCTGGGATATGGCTATGGCTATGGCCCCGGGTGGCGGCGAGGGTTTGGCTGGGGTCCGTACTGGGGCGGCCCCTGGTTCGACCCCTACTACTACCCGGGCTACTACGGCGCGCCGTACCCCGAGCCGCTGCCCACCGAGGACATGCTCACCCGCGCGCTGCCCGAGGGCACGCTGGCGCCCGGCGGACGACTGGATGGCTTCCTCTACTTCCAGGGCGTGACGCGTCGGGAGAGCGCGGTGAAGCTGGAGCTGCAGCTCGTCGACGCGCGCACCGGTGAGGCCTTCGGCACGCTCGATATTCCCTTCCAGGTGAGCAAGGGCTGAGCGCGCGTCAGTGAAGCGTGGGAGGAACAAGGCGCGGGCCGGGCCGCGAGTCCGAGGTGTGGATCAGCGGCGCCGCCTCGGGCTGACCCAGCTCGCGCCGCACGTCCGCGCCACGCCAGGAATGTCCAAACAGCGGCCCCAGCAACACGACATCGAGCGCGCCCGAGAGGAGCGGCACCAGCCCCACCGCCGCCAGCTTCGCGCCGCCGGGCGTGCGCGCGGACAACCCGCCCACCACGAGTCCCGCGCCGGCCACGATGCGCACCCACCGTCCCCGCCGCGACGCCATGAAGCCGATGAGTTCCTCCATGCCACACCTCCCCTCGCCCAAGATGGACACGCGCGAGGGAGCGACCAGGAGCGCTGTCGTCCGCACGAAACTCGCGCCGGGGCCCGCCCGCTCGCCTGGAGTGGCGCGCGCTAGAGCGGCAGGGAGGCAAGCCACTCGGGCAGCTCCGCGCTCGCCGACTCCCGAGGTTCATGCCGGCGACGCGCGAGCAGGTGGTCCAGCGCCTTCTCCGAGAAGTCGTAGGCGGTGTGGGCCAGCGCGCGCTGCTCCACGGCATGAAGGGCCGAGAGCTGCGCGCAAGAGGACACCAGCGCCATGTGCGTGAAGGCCTGCGGAAAGTTGCCCATCGGCTCGCCCGTGCCGGGCATGGCCTCCTCGGCATACAGGCCCACGTCGTTGGAGAGCGACAGCAGTCGCGAGAGCAGCGCCTCGGCCTCGTCGCGATGACCCGAGTGCGCCAGGACATCCACCAGCCAGAACGAGCACAGAAGGAACGCGCCCTCCGAGCCGTCCAGTCCATCCGGCCCCAGATAGCGGCGCAGCAGCCCGTCATGCTCCAGCCGCTCGCGCACCACCTGCACCGTGCGCACCACGCGCGGGTCCTCCACGGGCAGGAAGCCCAGCGCCGGCACCAGCAGCGTGGAGGCATCGGCGGCGTCCATGCCCTCGGCTTGCGGGAACCAGCCGTCGCGCGCGCACTCCAGCAAGTAGCGCCGCAGCTGCTCGCGCTCGCGCGTCCAACGGAACAGCGGCGCGGGGAGGCCACGGGCCTTGGCCAGTCGCACACCTCGGTCCACCGCCACCCAGCACAGGAGCTTCGAGTGCACGAAGTGCCGAGGCACATCGCGCACCTCCCACAGTCCCTGGTCCGGCAGTCGCCAGCGATGGATGACCTCCTCCACCAGGCCGGAGAGGAAGTCCCAGTTCGTCTTCGTCACCGGTCCGCCGGCGCGCGCGTACAGCCACGCCACCTCCAGGAACTCGCCGAACACGTCGAGCTGGAGCTGCTTCACCGCGCCGTTGCCGACGCGCACCGGGCGCGAGCCGCGATAGCCCGCGAGGTGCGGCAGCTCCACCTCGGGCAGCATGCGGTGGCCGCGAATCCCATACATGATCTGCATGTCCACGGCCCGGCCCGCGCTGGTGCGGCGCATCCAGAAGCGGAACGCGTCCGCCTCGTCTCGATAGCCGAGCGCCAGCAGCGAGCTGAGCACGAGCGACGAGTCGCGGATCCACGTGTAGCGATAGTCCCAGTTGCGCACGCCACCGGGCTCCTCGGGCAGGGACGTCGTCGGCGCGGCCACCAGGGCCCCCGTGGGCGCATACGTGAGGGCCTTGAGCGTCAGCGCGCTGCGGCGCACGGCGCGCGTGTGCTCGCCGGTGTAGACGCAGCGGGCAATCCAGGTGCGCCAGAAGGTGAGCGTGTCCTCGAGGTGCTGCCGGAAGGCGTCGCGGTCCGGCGCGTCGGCGGTGGAGCGCTCGATGAAGGAGCGCGTCCACGCGGCCTCCACCCAGGCCTCATCACCCGCGCGCAGCTCCCACCGGGCGCGCAGGGAGGCCTCGCAAGCGGACAGGGCATGCGTGGAAGAAACCCAGAGGGCATCCGCGCCACCCACCACCTCGGCGGTGCGCGACGAGGTGAGGCGAAAGCGCGGGGTGAAGGCGCCGTACTCGAAGCGAGGCGCCACGACGCAGCGCACGCGCACCGCGCCGCGCAGACAGCGGACGCGGCGCAGCAGCGCGTGGCGCGTGCCCACGTGCGTGCCCATGCCGCCGCCGGGATAGACGGGCATGCAGTCGGTCAGCTCCAGCACACCGCGGGGCGTGGTGAAGGTGGTCACCAGGACGTTGGTGTCCTCCACGTAGCCGCGCGTGGACTGGAAGCGCCCCTCCGGCGCGACGCCGAACGAGCCTCCGTGCCGAGGGTCCAGGATGCGACAGAACACCGCGGGGGAGTCGAAGCGCGGGAAGCATGCCCAGTCGATGGAGCCGTCGCGTCCCACGAGCGCCGCGGAGTGACAGTCCCCGAGCAGCGCGTAGTCGGTGATGCGGCGCATCCCTCCTCCCTCCCGAAGCCGCGGGCCGCGTCACGCCCGCGTCTCTCCAATCTGGCCACCGTTCGCCCGCCGCCACGGGAGGCCCAAGCAGGCGGGCAGCCGGTCCGGCGGCCGACCCCGCGCAATTTTCTTCAAGACCTCGCGGTCGCCGCTCTTTACGCTCGGCACGCCGAGCCCTCGCCTCATCGGGGAGGTCCGCCCGGGAGTGTCCGCGCCGTGATGCCAACACCCCATCGCCCTGTCGCCCCCGCGCTGCTGGGCCCGCGCGAGGAGTGCGTGCTCTGGCGCCCGGAGGAGCTGGGGGGGCTGGAGCTGCTCAAGGCCACGTACATCACCCACACCTTCGCGCCGCACAGCCATGACGGGTTCGCCATCGGCGTCATCGAGCGAGGCGTGGAGGCGTTCCGCTGCCGAGGGAAGATGCGCTACGCGCCCACCGGCAGCATCGTGCTGGTGAACCCGGGCGAGATTCACACGGGCCAGGGCGCCGAAGAGGACGGCTGGTCCTACCGGATGCTCTACCCCGAGCCCCGCTTGCTGGAAGACGCGGCGCGAGCGCTGACGGGCACTGCGCGCGGGGTGCCCTTCTTCGAGTCGCCCGTGGTGGACGACCCGGAGGTGGCCGCGCTCATCCGAGGGCTGCACGCCTCGCTGGAGCAGCCCGCCACCGCGCTGGAGCGACAGACGCGGCTGTTCGCGGCCCTCGCGGCGTTGGTGGCGCGCCACACCCGGCCGCACCCGGAGCAACGGCCCGTGGGCATCGAGCACGTGGCGGTGCGCCGCGCGCGCGACTACCTGGAGGCGTACGCGGAGGAGAACGTCACGCTGGAGCAGCTCGCGGGCCACGTGGGACTCAGCGTGTTTCACCTCGTGCGCGTGTTCCGTCGCGAGCTGGGCCTGCCGCCGCACGCGTATCAAATCGAGCTGCGCGTGCGCCGCGCCCGAGAGCTGCTCCGTCAGGGCAAGCCGCCCGGAGAAGTGGCCGCGCAGCTGGGCTTCAGCGACCAGAGCCACCTGACGCGCGAGTTCAAGCGACGGGTCGGCCTGTCGCCGGGCCGCTATGCCGCGAGCGCAGGATCCTTCAAGACGCGCGAGGCGGTCGCTCCGTAGTTTGGGGGCATGACTTCCGTTGTCGCGCGCGACTTCCTCCGAGGCTTCCGCGCCGTCATTCCCCTCTGGCTGGGGTTGATTCCCTTCTCGCTGGCCTACGCCGTGAGCGCGCGGGGCGCAGGGCTGAGCGTGCTCGACACGCTCTTGATGAGCGCGCTCGTCTTCGCGGGAGGCTCCCAGTTCAGCGCGGTGGGGCTGCTCGCGGCGGGGGCCTCGGGGGTGGAGATCATCCTCACCACGCTCCTGCTCAACACGCGGCACCTGCTCTACGGCCTGTCCCTGTCCCAGCGGCTGTCCCTGCGACCCGCGCAGCGGCTGCTGGCGGCGCACTGCCTCACCGACGAGGCCTACGGCGTGGTGCTCGCCGAGCCTCACGCTTCGTTCGCCTATCTGTTGGGCGTGGAGCTGAGCGTCTTCATCCCGTGGAACCTGTTCACCCTGGCCGGCTCGCTGCTGGGCCAAGGGCTGCCGGACCCCACGCGGCTCGGCGTGGACTTCGTCTTCCCGCTGGCTTTCCTCGGCCTGCTCATTCCGCTGCTGCGCGGCAGCGTGGAGGTGGGCGTGGCGGTGCTCTCCGGCCTCCTCGCGCTCATGGCCTCGCGCTTCATGCCGGGTGGCGCGGCCCTGCTGCTCGCGAGCGTGGTGGGAAGTCTCACGGGCGCGTGGCTCACGGCCGGTGCTCCCGCGCCTCGGCCCACCGAGGAGCTGGAGGCACCATGAACGTGCTGCCCATCATCCTGGGAATGGCCGCGGTCACGTACGCGCCTCGGCTCGCGGGGCTGTGGCTGCGCGTGGAGGTGCCACCGTTCTGGCAGCGCTTCCTGCGGTTCGTCCCCATCGCGGCCTTCTCGGCGCTCGTCGTCCCCGCGCTGCCGGGTGAGCGCGGGGAAGCGGGAGTCCGCCTCTTCGCGGCCTTCCTGGCGGCGGTGGCCATGTGGCGCTTCCGCAAGCTGTGGCTCGGCATCCTGGTGGGCATGGCCACCTACTGGCTGTTGCGCTGAACCGCTCGAAGCCGAGGGCTCACGTCCGTGAGACTGGGATTGCGAACCACGACATCACAGCGCACGTCAGGCACCACCCGCGCCAGCGCATCGTCGTGCTTCAGCATCGGCTCGGGAGGGGAGACACAACCTCCCAGTCACATCCACCCCGTTGTGTGTCCGTGCATGTTCGACGTGCCCACGACGCGGCGCTCCACAGGATGCCCGCTGCGAACCCACCCGCGCTCCGCAGGTTTGCCGAGAGGCCCGACGCGCGTGGCCTCGGGAGCCATCGCCATGTTTCGACGCTGGGAGATTCAGAGGGGAATGAAAGTGAAGGGCCATGATGGCCACACCATCGGCCGTGTCATCGACCTGACCGCGGATGAAATCATTGTCGAGAAAGGAATCCTGAGACATCGCGACTACGCCGTGTCTTTCGACGACGTGCGCGAGGTGGCTCACGGCGAGGTGCAGTTGATGCACGGCAATGACAGCCTTTTCTCCAAGCCGCGCGAGGTCTCTCACGGGAGCTGGTAGCCCCGCGTGAGACGCGAGGCGCCGCGCGAGCCTCTGGCATACTGGCCCGCGTGACTGTCTCCCCTCGCAGGACCTCCGTGCGCCGCCCCGTTCGCTCCCTGGCCCCACGTGCCGTGGAGGTGGCGTCATGAGCGCGCTGGAGCGGGCCCTCGTGGAATGGCGCGAGGCCCTGGGCGAACCGCACGTCATCACGGAGCCGGACGCGTTGGCCGAGGCCGAGACGGCCACCTTCGCCACCGCGCAGCGCATTCCCGCCATCTTGCGGCCCGCCAGCACGGAGGAGGTCCGCGCGTGCATGCGCATCGCGCAGGTGCATGGCATTCCCGTCTACCCGGTGAGCAGCGGACGCAACTGGGGCTATGGCTCCCGCGTGCCCCCCAGCGATGGCTGCGCGCTGATGGAGCTGGGGCGGATGAACCGCATCCTTGGCTACGACGAGAAGCTCGCGTACCTCACCGTGGAGCCGGGCGTCACGTTTCGACAGGCGCACGCGTGGCTGCGAGCCCAGGGCTCGCGCCTGTTCATCACCACCATCGGTGGATCCGCGGACGCCAGCCTCGTGGGCAACGCGCTGGAGCGCGGCGATGGGCGCGGCCCCCACGCGGACATCTTCCAGCACGTGTGCGGCCTGGAGGTGGTGCTCCCCACGGGAGAGCTGTTGGAGACAGGCCATGCGCGCTTCGCGGGCTCGCGCACCGCGCCGCTGTTCCGCTGGGGCGTGGGGCCCTCGCTGGACGGGTTGTTCAGCCAGTCCTCGCTGGGGGTCATCACGCGCATGACGTTCTGGCTGGCGCGCAAGCAGCCCTACCTGCGTGAGTTCTTCTGCGCGGTGCCAGAGGAGGCGCAGCTCTGGGAGCGGGTGGATCGCCTCCAGGAGCTGGCGCTCGACGGCACGCTGCGCGGCAGCTTCTTCTTCTGGAACGACATCAAGGCCTTCAGCGTGGCCCGCCAGTATCCCTTCGCCGAGACGCGCGGCCGCACGCCGCTGCCCGCCTGGGCGCTGGAGCAGTTCCGCGAGGGACTCGGCGGACGGTGGGCCATCAGCGGCGCGCTCCATGCGCCGGACGCGGAGCTGGGCGCGGTGCTGGAGCGGCGGTTATGCGCCGCGCTCGACGGGCTCCCGCAGCCGGTGCGCCTCGGCCCCATCCCTCCGGATGGCGAGAGCCCCTTTCAAGGCGTCCCCTCCGACGCGAACCTCACCATGGCGTACTGGCGCAAGCGGAGCCCGCGTCCAGAAGCGCCGCACCCGGATCGCGACCGCTGCGGCTTCATCTGGTGCTCGGTGGCGGTGCCCTTCACCGGAGAAGAGGCCCGGCGCGCGGTGGATCTCGCGGAGCGGGTGCCTCGCCTCTTCGGATTGGAGCCCAACCTCGCGCTGCTGACCCACTCGCCGCGCTGTCTCTATCTGGTGCTGGCGCTGGCGTTTGATCGCGACGTCCGAGGCGAGGACGCGCGCGCGCAGGCCTGCTACCAGGCCCTGGCGCGGGAGCTGGCCGGCGCGGGCTACTACCCCACGCGGCTCGGGCTCCAGTCCGCCGGGGACACCCTGGCCGTGACGGATGACTCCGTCGCGGTCCTCCAGCGGATCAAGAAAGCGGTGGATCCCTCCGGCGTCCTCGCGCCGGGGCGCTATGCGATCACCCCACCCGGCGAAACGTGAGACATGTTTCACACCGGCCGTGAGGCGGCACGCGGCCTGGGAGCATGGATTTCGCTCGGTTTACGAAAAAACGCGCGGGAAAAGACCCATGGAGGAAACTTCCCGCTCCGCCCGCGGATAACTCCTACAAGTCGCATCCTTCTCCCCAAATTCGCGCCGCTTCGGAGTCGCCCATGCCCACGCGTTCCCTCGAGTTCAACCGTCAGCGTCCCGTCCTCCGGAACCGTGCAGAGCAGGGCGCCGAGCGCAACACCGCGCACCGCGAAGTCCAGGTCGACCTGCGCCGCGACACGAACCCGGCCCGCCGCGCGGAGCTGGACGCGGCCCTCGCGAAGAAGGACCGGGGCGAGACGCTGACCCCGAAGGAGCAGGCGCTCCTCGAAGGCAAGCGCGTCGAGACCAGCCGCACCAACACCAACAGCCCCGAGCAGGCCGCCATCCAGAAGCGCCTGGAGACGAGCGGCTACGAGCAGCAGGTGGCGTCCGGTGAGTTCAGCAAGGACTGGACGGCCTTCTCCGGCTCGCACGAGGTCGGCGACAAGGACGGCTCCTTCTACAACAAGGTCGAGGGCCAGGCCCTGACGGCCTCCGTCGGTGGCAACGGCTCGGTGAGCGTGGATCCGCTCAAGGGCAAGGTCATCGCCGAGGGCTCGCTGGAGGCGAAGGCGGACCTGGTGCGCGGCTCCGTCGAGGGCCACGTGGACAGCCCCGTGGGCCGCACGACGTGGGGCGCGCAGGGCAACGTGGGCGCCGAGGCGAACGTCACGGGCAAGGTGGTCGTGGATCCGCTCCACGGCGACGTGGCGGCCCAGGTCGGCGGCGAGGCCTTCGCGGGTGCTCGCGCCAGCGCCGAGGTCAGCCAGGAGATTGGACCGGCGACCGCGCACGTGGGCGCCGAGGCCTTCGCGGGCATCGGGGTGGAGTTCGAGGCGAACGTCGGCCTGAAGGACGGCAAGCTGTCCGCCAACTTCGACGTGGGCGCGGCGCTCGGCATCGGCGGCAGCCTCGAGTTCGGCGTGGACGTGGACGTGAGCAAGGTCACGGACGCCGTGAAGAACGTCGGCGAGGGCATCAAGAACGTCGGCGAGGGCATCAAGAACGTGGGCGAGGGCATCAAGAACCTCGTCCACGGCTGGTAGTCGTCCCCATCCCGAGGCCGCGCCTCCCCGCGGCCTCGCGGTTTCTCATCCGCTCGACAGCCCCAGGTCCCTGGGGGACACTCCCGACATGAATCCTCTGGAGAAGCTCCTCGCCGCGGGGCAGATCGCCCAGGCGAAGGCCGAGGCGGAGAAGACCCTCGCCCGCCAGCCGACGAACCGCGACGCGCTGGTGGTGATGTGCAAGCTGGCCCTCGTGGAGGGACAGCTCCCCCAGGCTGAAGCCCTGCTCGCCAAGGCCGAGGCCCAAGGCGCCACGGCGGAGACCTGGCTGGTGCGCGCGAACCTCACCGCGCAGAAGGGCCAGCTCGACGCCGCGCTGAAGGCCTTCGACAAGGTCCTCGCGCTGGACGCGGCCCGTGCCGAGGCCCACTTCGGGCGCGGCATGATGTTGATCAAGCAGGACAAGGCGCCGCAGGCGATGGATGCGCTCGCCAAGGCCGCCCAGCTCGACCCCACCAACGGCGTGTTCCGCTACCGCCTGGGCCAGGTCCAGTTGGAAGCCGGCAAGGCGGACGAAGGTCTCGCCTCGCTGCGCGCCGTCGTCGCGCAGCAGCCCCGCTTCGTCCCCGCCTACCTGGCCCTGTCACACGCGCTGTCCGCCAAGGAGGACTTCCTCGGTGCGCGGCGCGCGCTGGAGCAGGGCCTCAAGGCGGTGCCCAACCAGCCGCGCCTGCTGGCCGCCCTCACCGTGCTGGCCATGGCCACGCGAGACCAGCGCGCGTCCTACCAGGCCGCCTCCGCGCTCGCCGCGCAGCGCCCGAAGGATCCGGACGCGCAGGCCAACCTCGCGCAGCTCATGCTCGCGCGCGGGCAGTTCGCCCAGGCCCTGCACCTGTGCCGGACCATGGACTCGCTCGGGCTCGCCAACGAGGGCCTGAAGATGGCCGAGGCCACCTGCTACGAGGCCGAGGAGCCGCCCGCGTTCGAGAAGGCCGTGGCGGCCTATGAGGCGGCCATGGGGCTGTCTCCCGATGGCTGGCGCGCCGCCAACAACCTGGGCCAGCTCCTGCTGCGCATGCCGGCCGAGCCCGCCGAGCGACACCTCCCCCGCGCCCTGACGGTGCTGGAAGAGGCCGTGCGCCGAGGCCCGTCGCAGCCCGAGCCCCTGCTCAACCTCGCGCTCGCCCAGGCCCGCTCGGGCCAGAAGGACAAGGCGAAGGCGACCGTCACCAAGCTGCTGGCCCTGTCCCTCCCCGAGGGCAGCGAGCTGCGCGACGAGGCCACCCGCCTGCAGAAGGCGCTGGCGTAGCCCCTCGCCTCACCCGCCGAAGTCCAGTCCGTGCAGGGCCTCATCGGCCTGCGCGGACTGGTACACGTGCCACGCCGACGCCAGGTCCATGAGCGGCGGCCCCACCGGGGCGAACACCGTCACCTGCGACTCGGACGTGCGGCCCGGCTTCAGGCCCGCGAGGACCTCGCCCAGCTCCACCAGGCCCGCCTCCGCTGACGCGGCGCCCATCAACAGCCCGCGGTGATCGCTCACGAAGAGGGTCTGCTGGCGCAGCACGGCCGCGCCCTCGCCCGCGCCGGACTCGTCCATGCCCAGCACGGTGAGGTGCGCGCCCGGAGGCAGCTGGCTCGGGGACGGCAGGGGCTGTCGGCTCGCCAGGTCGACCCCGATGAGATCCGCGTCCGCCATGGCCTCGTCCACGGACTCCGCCACGCGCACCGGCACGTCCAGCTCCGTGAACAGGCGCGCGGCGAGCGCGGCCGTGCGCGATGGATCCGTCGGGTCGAACACGCGCACGTGCTCCAGGGAGCGCACCAACCGCAGCGACTTGAGCTGCATCACCAGCGAGGCGCCGGAGCCCAAGAGCGCCACGCGGCGGGCATCGGGACGGGCCAGCACGTCCGCGCCCAGCGCGCCCATCACGCCCAGGCCCACCGCCGTCAGGTGGCCTGAGTCCATCACCGCCATCAGCTCGCCGGTGCCCAGGTCATGCAGCTGCACCACACCCTGGACGGCGGGCGTCCGCGCGGGGAATCGCGCGCTCACCTTCACCGAGTAGGCGGGGACATTCGGCAGGCACCCAGGGAAGCGCACCATCGCGGTGCCTCCCAGGTGCAACGACACACGCGGGCCCTGCGCGGCCACGGTGCGAGCCAGGGCATCAGCGCGACAGGCCTCGCGCAAGTCCTCCAGGAGCAGCGGCGACTGGAGGTTGCGAGACACATCGGAGCGGGAGAGCAGAAGGGTGCGCATCTTCCGGACACCCTACCCGAGCCCGTTCAGACCCACAGCCTCGGCGTGAGACAGATGCCAGAGGCAGACACTTCCAGCGGGCGCTCGCGCGGCCCTCCCCAGACGCGGGGACGAGGCCGTTGCGCCCGAGCGTGTCCAGACTGTGGAGAAGGCGGCATGGGCGAGCGCCCCCCCAGGAGGTGGGTGATGCAGGAGCCGGACTCCCCCTGCGTGGAGACAAGCACCGGACGCGCGGATGGGCTCCGGGCCGCGGACTTCCTGCGCCGCGAGCACGCCGCCGTGCTGGAGGCGTGGCGACGCGAGGCGCAGGCGCTCTACGCGGGCCGCTCCGACCATGCCCCCTGGCTGATGGACCACATGCCCGAGCTGCTGACCGCGCTCGCCGACGCGGTGGAGCAAGGCCCCGAGCGGTTTGATCCACACCCCTCCGAGGCCCACGCGATGACGCGGATGGACCAGGGCTTCGATGTGGGCGAGGTCGCCACCGAGTACGCGCTCCTGCGCCAGTGCCTGCTGCGGCGCCTGGAGGCCGGCGGTCGTCCCCTGATTCCGGGGGACCTGGAGCGGATGGAGGAGGCCTTGGATCGGGCCATGGCCCGAACGCTGACGAGCCACGCCCGGGCCCGAGAGCGCGCCGCGAGCCAGGAAGCCGAGCGCTCCCTGGCCCTGGTGGATGCGCTGCTCGCCACGGCGCCCGTGGGCCTGGCCTTCCTGGATCGCGACCTGCGCTACCTGCGCATCAACCAGACCCTGGCGGACATCAACCGCGTGCCGGTGCCCAACCACCTGGGCCGCCACTTCGACGAGGTGCTCCCCGAATCCGTGGCGGGCCCCGTGAAGCCCTTGTTGCTTCAGGTGCTGCACACCGGAGAGCCCATCCGCGACGCCGCGTTCAACGTGAAAGATGCCCTCACCGGCGAGGAGCGAAGCTGGCTGAGCAACTACTTCCCGGTGCGGACCGCCAGCGGCGAGCTGCTCGGCGTGGGCTGCTCCGTGGTGAACATCACCCAACACAAACAAACCGAGGCCGCGCTCCAGCGCGCGGTGGATTTCCGCGAGCAACTCCTGGCGGTGCTCGGCCATGACCTGCGCAATCCCTTGCATGCCATCACCGCGTCCGCCTTCCTGCTCGGGCATGGTGAGCCATTGGATGCGCCCCGGCAGCGCGCGGTCGACCGCATCCGCGCCTCCACCGCGCGCATGACGCGGATGATCAACGACATCCTGGACTTCGCCCGCAGCCGGCTCGGAGGCGGCATCCCCGTCACGCGCCAGCACGTCGACATGGCCGAGGTGTGCCGGACGACGCTGGAGGAACTCGAGGCAGCGTACCCCGCGCCGGAGCTGCGCCTGGAGGCGCACGGCGACACGTGGGGCGACTGGGATCCCGACCGCGTGGCCCAGGTGCTGGGCAACCTGGTCGTCAATGCCGTGCGCCACGGTCGCGAGGGGACCCCGGTGCGCACGCGCCTCATCGGCGAGGCGCATGACGTGCGGATGGAGGTCCACAACGTGGGCGACCCCATTGCGCCCGAGATGATTCCGCGCCTGTTCGACCCCTTCAAGGCGCCCAGCGCGCCCGACCCGGACGCCCAGCGGCGACGCAGCCTGGGACTGGGGCTCTACATCGTCAGCCAGATTGCCCAGGCGCACGGGGGCGAGGTGGAGGTGCGCTCCACCGCGGAGGAGGGCACCACCTTCACCGTGACCTGGCCGCGCCGCGCTCCGCTCGGCCAGGAGTGATGTCTGGGATTCAGCGGGGCGCGGGCGTCAGCGCCAGCGTGTGGACCGCCTCCGACAGCATCTGCGTGCCCACGTCCAGCGTCTCCAACGCAATGGACTCGTCGGGCGCGTGGCCCGTGTACTCCTCACCCGGGAACGCGGGCCCGAAGTCCACCGCGCGCGGGAACAGCCGCGCATACGTGCCGCCGCGCACCGAGCCCGCCACCGCGTCCGGCGCGTTGCGGTGCCGCCGGTAGATGTCCAGCAGCGTGGTGACGAGCGGCCCCGAGGTGTCCGCGACGTGCGGCTCGCCCACGTAGCGGCCCGCCGCCTCCTTCACCCGGCCACCCGTGTCTTGCCCCAAGCGCTCGGCGGCCTTCACCAGCGACGCCGCGAATGTCTCGGCGTCCTGTCCACGCGGGCGCCGCATGTTCACGTCCAGGGTGACCTTGCCGTCCTGCACGCGCAGCACCGTGGGCGCGACCAGCAGCGGCCCCATCAGCGTGTCCGAGTAGGCCAGGCCCAGCTTGTCGCCGTGGTGGTCGCCGTCGAAGCGACGCGCCACCACGCGCAACATCGCCGCGATGCCGTTGTCCTCCAATGGCAGACGCTCAGCCACCGCGGCCAGGTCCCACAGCGCGTTGTGGCCCTCGTCCGCCACCGACGAGTGGATCGCCTTGCCATGCGTGGTCAGCACCACCGCGTCACCCTCGACGGCCGCGTCCGCCTTCAGGTCCGCGCGGGCCTTGCCCACCTCGGCCAGCACCGCGCGCACGTCCTCCAGCACCTGCTCGCGCGTGCGCCCCGTCGTGGGCGCCAACGTCAGCGTGGCCTGCCCCGGCACCTGCGTGAGGAACTCGCCCGCCTGCGCCTTCACCGCGCGCATCTTCGCGGTGCCCGCCGCGGCGGCCGGCGCGCCCACCGGCGCCTCCAGGTGCCACGCGACGAAGCCAGACTGCGCGGCGTTGACCGGATAGCCCGAGTCCACCGAGATGACGTGCGTGGGCAGCGGCTCGGTCGACGCGTAGCGCCCCATGCCCGTCCAGTCCCCTTCCTCACCATTGCCGATGGCGACGAGGATGCGGCCCTGCGGCTGGAGCCCCAGCTCCTTGGCCATCGCGAGCGCGACGAGCCCCGAAGCGATCGGCCCCTTGTCGTCCTCGACGCCGCGGCCGTACAGGCGGCCGTTCTCCACGACAGGCTCGAAGGGCGGACGCTTCCACTCGTGCACCGGAGCGGGCACCACATCACCGTGGAAGATGAGCCCGAGCCGCGGCGCGCCCTTGCCCCACGACAGCTCGAAGACGTCGTTGGCGCCCACGGCGCGGTAGTCGAAGCCGTGTGCCTTCGCCCACTGCGCGAGGAAGCGACCCATGGCCTCGGCCTCGGGCCCCTTCGACGCGGGCGTCTCGGCGCTCACTGTCTGGAATCGGACAAGCTGCTGGGTCAGCGTCACCACGTCGCCCAGGGCACAGGCGCGGACATAGGCGGCGTAGCGCTCGGCGGGCGAGGCGCCCTTCATCGCCTTCGCGGAGAAGCGGGCGGCGCGGGCCTGAGGCTTCCCGGCGCAGCGGGCGTCCGGGGCGGACTCGGCGAGGACAGTGGCGGGAGCGAGCAGACAGAGGGCGGCGAGGAGTCGAGAGCGCATGGCGGGCTGGACGCTAGAACACCCCTGGCCACATGGCATTCCTGCCCTCTGGGCGCTATTGCTGAAGCATGTTCTTCACATCCCCGAAGAAGCTGAGGCTCCCGACCCCCCAGGAGGCGTTGCCTGGTCGCGCCTCGGAGATGCCTGTTCCCGCCCGCCACACCGTGCTGGGCACGCCACTCAAGGGGCCCGTTCCGGAAGGCGATGAAGTCGCCGTCTTCGGCATGGGGTGTTTCTGGGGCGTGGAGCGGAAGTTCTGGCAGGTCCCGGGTGTGCACAGCACCTCGGTGGGCTACGCCGGGGGCCTGACGCCCAACCCCACGTACGAAGAGGTCTGCAGCGGCCTCACGGGCCACAACGAAGTGGTGCGCGTCGTCTACGACCCGAAGAAGGTCTCGTACGAGCAGTTGCTGCGCGTCTTCTGGGAGAACCACGACCCCACGCAGGGCATGCGTCAGGGCAACGACGTGGGCACGCAGTACCGCTCCGGCATCTACTTCACCAGCGAGGCGCAGAAGCGCGCGGCCGAGCAGAGCCGAGACGCCTACCAGGCGGCGCTCAAGGCCCGAGGGCACGGAGACATCTCCACCGAAATCCTCCCCGCGCCGACGTACTACTACGCGGAGGACTACCATCAGCAGTACCTGGACAAGAACCCAGGCGGGTACTGCGGCGTGGGCGGCACCGGCGTGAGCTGCCCCATCGGCGTGGGCGTCAGCGCCTGAATCACCGGGCGAGCGAGGAAGGGCCCTCCACGGCGCCCGCCTCGCTCGCCTTGTCAGTCCTCGGGTGGCTGACGACCTTCCGTGAGCACGCGACCCCAGCTCACGCGAAGGAGCGCCACCATGAAGGCCGTCCGCATCCACAACTACGGTGGAGTCGATGAACTCAAGCTCGAGGAGGCGCCCATGCCCTCGCTCGGGCCCGACGACGTGCTGGTGCGCGTCCACGCCGTGGGCGTCAATCCCTTCGACACCATCTTCCGACAGGGCGTCATGAAGGACCTGATGCCGGTGAAGCTGCCCGTGGTGGTGGGCCAGGACTTCGCGGGGGACGTGGCCGACGTCGGCAAGAACGTGACGCAGCTCAAGAAGGGCGACCGTGTGTATGGCTTGAGCCGGACGGGCTCGTTCGCCGAGTACACCGCGGTGCCTGTCAGCGCGCTCGCGCGAATCCCAGACACGGTGGATGACAAGACAGCGGCGGCGCTGCCCGTGGCGGGCCTCACCGCCTATCAGCTCGTCACGCAAGTGGCGAAGGCCGCGCCCGGCAAGACGCTGCTCATCCACGGCGCGGCGGGCGGCGTGGGCGCGATGGCGGTGCAGATCGCCAAGGCCAAGGGGGCCCGGGTCATCGCCACCGCCGCGGGCGAGGACGCCGACTACTTGAAGCAGCTCGGCGCCGACGTGGTCGTCAATTACCAGACGCAGCGCTTCGAGGACTTCGCCCAGGAGGTCGACGCGGTCATCGACCTGACGCGCAGCGCGGACGTCCTCTCCCGCTCCTATCCGCTGGTGAAGAAGGGCGGCGTCATCACCGCGACGGCGAACGCCGTCGACGAGGACAAGGCCCGCGCGATGGGCATCGGCTCCGCGGTCCGCTTCCTCGTGAAGCCCAACACGAAGGACTTCGAGGACCTGGTGGGGCTCGTCGCCAAGGGCGCCGTGCGTCCGCGCATGGACAAGGTCCTGCCCCTGGATGACGTGCGGAAAGCGCAGGAGTTGATTCAGTCGAGCAAGACGCACGGGAAGATTGTCCTGACCGTGGCCTGAATCACACCCAGGGCCTCGCCCTCTCACCAGGACGAGGCCCACCCCTGACGTGTCAGCCGCAGTCCCTGACGCGTCCACGGACACGTCCACCCTGGTGCGAGTCGCGCAACGCGACGCGCGCCCTCGAAGAGCGCGTCCTTCCGCCCATGGCCTTGGTTCTGCACTGCTCGCCCGCGAGGGGTGAGTCCGAGCAGTGAGTCCGAGCAGTGAGTCCAAGGAGGACCATGTCGAGCACCGTGAGCGGCGTTCCCGCGCTGGAGGTCACGAACGGTGGCGACGCGCTTCCCTCCGGCACCCTCTGGGACCTGGGCACGGCGGTCGAACGCGTCCCAGGCCCAGCCCAAGACTTTCTCCTGCGCAACACCGGCACCGCGCGGTTGAGAATCCAGCGCGTCGTCTTCACCACGCCCGGCGACTTCATCATCGGCGCCATGCCCACGCTGCCGTTGGAGCTCGCGCCACGCTCGGCCGTGAGCATCACCCTGTCCTTCTCACCTCGAACGCCGGGCCTCAGGCACATGGGTGTTCACATCACCAGCGATGACCCGGAACATCCCCAGTATGTCTTCACGCTGATGGGCCAGTGCGAGCGTCGAGTCCGGTAAGCCCCCGGTGCCGTGAGCGCGCTCCACACTTTCTCCACACCTGCCGCGCATCCTCTTCTCACCTTGCGAGGCGCTTGGGGCGCCCAGAGGGGGGAGACAGTCATGACGGATGTGAACCTGGGATGGAATCTCGCGATCGGCATCGACCCGACGCTCGTCGCCACGCTCATCGCCAACTCCACGGACGGAGCCAAGCCCGTGGTGGTGCCCGTGAACGCGTCGCTGCTGTTGCAACTGGATGTCGCGAGCACCACGACCTCGCTCGACACGACCGCGGGAGCGCTGGTGTTGACGCTGCCCTACGCGCTCCTCACCACGCGGGAGACGGTCCTCGTCTCGGGGATGATGTCCATTGGCGTGAAGCTGGCGAACCTCGGCTTCGGGTGTGTCTACCGGGACTGGTTCCTCTCGACGACCGGCACCGCGCCATCGGCGGGCGTGCCGGGCGGAGTCTGGAACTTGAACAGCTACGCCCTCACGTTGGAGACGTGGGTCCGCACGGAGGGCACCGGACCGCAGACGCTGCTGTCCATGAGCAATGAGGGCCTGTCGCTCGGCCTGGAGGACAATCAGCTCGTGCTCACCTGGGGTGACCAGCGCTGCGTCGCGCCGGGAGTCCCCGCGGTGATGAGCGACGGGAGCTGGCACCACGTCGCGGTGACGCTCGACCAGGAGCTCGTCACCTTCTTCCAGGACGGTCAGCCCAAGGGCACCGCGCGCCTGAGCTCGCGGCAGGTGGCCTCCGGCGCCGACCTCTCGTTTGGAGCGACCCTCGCGGGAGACCTCGCGCTCACCCGCATCTGGAACGTCGTCCGCGCGCCCGCGCAGCTCCAGCAGTCCATGAACGTCCTGGTTCCCGCGCAGAGCACGCCCGGCCTCGTGGGCGACTGGACGTATGCCAACGGGCAGTTCGTCAACCTGGTCACCGGAGTGAAGGGGGCGGTGAAGGGCGGGGCCGCGGTCATCTCACAGGCCACCCTCATCCCAGCGGACGAGACGCCGCAGGCGCAGACGTATGTCTGGTTCTTCGACCCGCAGAACACGTTCACCGTGCAGGTGACACCGGACTCCACCTACGCGAACCAGCTCGAGACCGGGGTGCTCCAGTACCTGTCGCAGCTCAGCATGTCCGCGAAGCAGCCGTCTCAGCGCGACGTCTCGGCGTCCATGCCGACCACGGGCGCGTTCCGTCTGACGAAGGACCCCGAGTCCGACCTCGTCCTCTTCGCCATGGCCGGCAACCTCCCGCCGCCCACGGACCCGCTGCCCATGCCCGTGCAGACCAGCGTCTGGCTCGGCACCACCGCCACGCAGAACACCAGCCTCTCCATCGACGACAACTGCCTCTTGACGTTGATGATCCCCACCATGGCCAAGGTGCTGCACGTCCCCGAGTCCGCGCTGAAAGTGTCGGGCTCGCCGCCCGTGATGAGCCTTGCCCACTCGGTGGATGGCAAGGTGAATGGCCAGGACATCCACCTGACGTCCTTCAAGTTGTCCGTCACCAATGGCAAGGGATTGGCGATGTCCTTGAAGGGGACCTCGCATCACCTCGTCACCCAGGCGTCCGGGACCGTCACGCTGGAGCTGAGGAAGAAGGACGGCGTCGAGGCCCTCTACTACGACATCGACAACCCCAAGGTGTCGCTCACGCCGGACCAGGATGATCCGCTGGTGGTGAGCTACGAGGCCAGCCTCGCGCTAGGCACGCTGCTGTCGCTGGTGACGGGCATCATCGGCGCCATCTTCATGGGCGTGGTGGCGTGGAAGCAGTCGCAGGCGCTCCAGAAGATGCGAGACAAGCAGGGCTTCCCCAAGAACGCGCCAGACTTCCAGGACCTCACGCTCCAGGGCGTGGAGTTCGTCACCGGGCTGGTGTTGCAAGGACAGTACGCGCCCTCGGCGCCTCCTCCTCCGAGCACGGTGAAGGCCATGGCTGGCTCCGCCGCGCCCGTCATCACCGACATCGACCCCACCGGAGGAGCGCCCGGGACGATGGTCACCGTGACGGGCTCGGGCTTCACCGGCGTGAAGGAGGTGCGCATCGCGGGAGCACGCTCGTCGTACTTCCGCTGCTGGACGGACAGCCGCATCGTGGCGCGCGTCGCGGATACCGCGACGAATGGGCCCGTCGAGGTGACCACGCCCGCGGGCACCGCCACGTCCACCACCGCGTTCGCCGTCACGCCTCCGCCCACGCTCTCGGGCATCAGCCAGGGCAGCGGCGCGCTGGGCCAGAAGGTGGTGCTCCGAGGCAGCAACCTGTCGGGCGCCACGGTGTACTTCTCCGAGAACATCCTGAGCACCTGCGTGGCCAATGACACACAAGTGTCCACGCAGGTCCCCGGCGGCGCGGTCAGCGGCCCCATCACCGTCGTCACGCCCAGCGGCAAGGCCACCTGGGATGCCTTCACCGTGATGAGCAACGTCAACCCCAGCGTTGCCGCCTTCGACCCGCCCGCGGGGCCCGAAGGCACCGAGGTCACCGTGACCGGCTCCGGCTTCACGGGCACCACGGCGGTGAGCTTCCAGGACGTGCCCGCCGCGTCCTTCACCGTGCTCAGCGACACCTCGCTCGTGGCGAGCGTGGGGCTCCGAACGAACTCCGGACCGGTGCGCGTCACCAACACCCACGGCTCGGGAGTCAGCCCGCAGCCCTTCAGCGTCACGCCCGCGCCGGCGCTCACCGGCTTCTCGCCGAAGCAGGGCGCGGCCGGCACCCTCGTGACGGTGACAGGCCATGGGTTGCTGAGCGCGACGAATGTCTACATCGGCGCGCCGGGGGTCTCGGTTCCCTTCACTGTACTCAGCGACACCCAGCTCACCGCGACCTCACCGGGCGGCACGACGAGCGGCCCCATCAGCGCGGACGTGTCCAGCGGACGAGTCAAGACAGACACGTCCTTCACGGTGCTGAGTGACGCGGCCCCGCGCATCGACGGATTCTCGCCCGCCAGCGGAGGCCGAGGCACGGCCGTCACCCTCACGGGCTCGGGCTTCACGGGCACCTCGAAGGTCACCTTCGGCAACGTACCCGCCGCGTCCTTCGAGGTGTCGAGCGACACGCAGCTCATCGCCTACGTCCCCAACAAGGCGCCCAGCGACGTCCTCCACGTGAGCAACTCGCGAGACAGCACGACGTCCTCGCAGCCCTTCCAGTACGTCACGCCGCCCTCCGTCTCGCGCATCAAGCCCACCACCGGCAAGGCGGGAGACACCGTCACGATTGACGGCACGGGGCTGGCGAGCGCGACGCGCGTGCGCTTCGGGCAGTTCTCCACCGCCGAGGCGGCCCTCCAGGTGAAGGGCACCGGCGACCAGGCCCAGCTCCTCGTCACCGTTCCGCCCGGCGCCGTGACGGGCAACCTCCTCGTCGACACGCCGAGCGGCAAGGCGCGCAGCAGCGACAAGTTCGAGGTGAAGCCCCAGCGCGCGCCCCAGGTCACCGGCTTCTCGCCCGACTCGGGAGGCGCGGGCACGCAGGTCACCCTCCAGGGCAGCGGCTTCACGGGGACGACGGCGGTGAGCGTGGGAAAGGTCTCCGTGGCGCGCTACGAGGTGCACAGCGACACGGAGCTGATGGCGGTGCTCTCCAGCACCACGGTGACGGACGCGCTCGTCGTCACCAACACGCTGGGCGCGGGGCATTCCTCCCAGGTCTTCACCGTGCCCCTGTCCGTCACGAGCTTCTCGCCCGGCCACGGCGTCACGGGCGCGGCCATCCAGCTCAAGGGCTGCGGCTTCACGCAGGTGCAGCGGGTCAGCTTCGGGGACTCGGCCATGCGCGCCAGCTTCAGCGTGCAGAGCGACACGAAGCTCACCGCCTACGTGCCCGCGGGCGCGGTGAACGGGCCGCTCCAGGTGGCCACCAGCGACCTCGCGGTCGTGACGTCGGACACCTTCACGGTGGAGAGCAGCGCCAAGCCGGTCATCCAATCCCTCTCACCCACCTCGGGGCCCGCGGGCACGCGGGTGACCGTGGAGGGCTCGGGCTTCACCGGCGTGACGGGCGTGAGCGTGGACACGCAACCCGCGACGCATGTCCAGGTGCTGAACGACACCCGACTGACGTTCACGGTCCCGCAGGGCGCGCACAGTGGGGCCGTCCAGGTGAAGAACACGCTCGGCACGGACGCCTCGCGCACGAGCTTCACCGTCACGGCGTCCACCGAACCCGCCACCCCGCGGGCCCTGGCCAGCTAGGCTCCGCTGCCTGAACCGAGGAAGGTCGTCCCCATGGACACGCAGGGCCCCATCCTGGTCGTAGAGGACGACCCTCCCATCGCCGCCAGCATCGTGCGCGGACTGAAGCTCGCGGGCTTCCAGGTGTCGCTCGTCACCGACGGGCGCCTCGCCCTGGAGGCCGCGGAGCGCGAGCGCCCTGCCCTGGTGGTACTGGACCTCAACCTGCCGGGCCTGGATGGCTTCGAGCTGCTCCAGGCCTGGCAGGGCCGTCTCCGAGTCCCCATCCTGGTCCTCACCGCGCGACAGGAATTGGAGGCGCGGCTGCGCTCCTTCGGACTCGGCGCGGTGGACTACCTGGCCAAACCGTTCTGGATGGAGGAACTCCTCGCGCGCATCAAGGCGCGGCTGCGCATCCCGGACGAGGCCACCCGGCGCAAGCGAAGCTGGGCGGACGTGAGCATCGACCTGGACGCGCGCACGGTCAGCCGTGAGGACGTGGGGCTGGTGTCCTTCACGCGCAACGAATTGGACGTGCTGCTGTATCTGGTGGAGCGCCCAGGCCGCGCGCTCACCCGGGAGCAGATCGCCGAGCAGGCCTTGCCGCTCAACGAGGAGCGCGACGCGCGGACCGTGGACTCGCATGTGGCGCGCATCCGGAAGAAGCTGGGCCCCGCGGGCGCGAGCGTGCGCACGGCCTGGGGTATCGGCTACCGCTTCGAGCCGGAGGACACACCATGAAGGTGTGGAGCGGGCTGGCGTGGCGCACCGCGCTCGCATCGGTGCTGCTGGGGATGCTCGCCACGCTCGCCACGGCGTACTTCACCTTCCACAAGGCGATTGAAATCACGACGCGGCTGAGCGCCCAGGTCTTCACCGACAGCATCCTGCAGGTGCATGGCGAGGCCTGCCGCGCCGCACCTGATGGCTGGAGTCAGGTCCTGCCCCAAGGCCTCACGGTGGTCGCCTATGACGCGCGCCGAGTGCTCACCCAGCCGAGCTCCCTGCCCGCCCCCGCCGAGTCGCTCGTGCAGAAGATGCGAGAGGGCGACCCGCGACCTTTCGAGGTCTACTTCCCGCTCCGCGAAGATGGCCACAATGCGCCCTGGGCGGGCGCGCTGCTGATCCGCGTGGCGGATGCGGGGCCGTGCAGCCTCCTGGAGTACCACTGGCCGCGCCTCGTCGATCGCGCGCAGGGGCTGAGGCGTCTGCTGCTCGCGGCGCTCACCTTCACGACGCTGGCCGCGGCGCTGTCCACCGCCTTCGTCATCTACCCGCTGCTGCGCCGACTGCGGCGCCTGCACAGCTCCACGGGCGCCATTGGCAGCACGGCGTATCACTCCACCCGCGACACCTCCTCGGACGAGCTGGGGGACTTGTCTCGCGTGCTGGACGCGGCCCACGCGCGGGTGCGCTCGGATGCCGAGCGCATCGAGGCGCAGAAGCACGCGCTGGAGCGCTTCCTCTCCGATGTGGCGCACGACCTCAAGACGCCCATCGCCTCGCTCCAGCTCGCGCTGGAGCTGGCCACCACCGCGCCGGCCACGGAGCTGTCGCCCCTGTTGGTGCGTGGCATCGAGGACACCGTGTACCTGGCGGCGCTCGTGGACAACTTGAGGCTCGCGTGTCAGCTCGGCGAGGGCGTGGATCCGCTGGAGGGCGAGCCTCGCGCGGAGCTGGGCATGTTGGTGGAGCGCGTGGTGCGGCGTCTGGGATTGCTGGCCCGCCGCAAGGACGTGGCCATGGACGCGGCCCATCCGGACACCCCGCTGTGGGTGCGTTGTCATCCCACGATGCTGGAGCAGGCGGTCAGCAACCTGCTCCACAACGCCGTGGCGCATGGAGACCCGGGAGGGCACGTGGTGGCGCTGTTGGAGCCCGTGGGCACCGAGCGCTTCCGGCTCACCGTGCTGGACGACGGCCCGGGAGTGCCCCCCGAGGACCTGAGCCGCCTGGGCGAGCGCCTCTTCCGAGCCAGCGAAGCCCGTCAAAGAGACCCGCGAGGCAGCGGCCTGGGAGTGGCCATCGTCCGCGAGCTGTGCCTGCGCGCCGGCCTGGAGCTCTCCTTCTCCGTCAACGAGCCCCGAGGACTCCGAGTCGTCATCGAAGGCCCCCGCGCCGCGCCTTGAGCACTGCGCACGGCTCCAACTCCGCGCGCAGCATGGACCATTCGAGTGTCACGAGCACTCGAGTGGGCGACATTCCGTCTCAGTACTTCTTGAAAGCGTAGTTGGTGTCTCCTGACACGGGGTCGCGCTCCACAAACCAACTAATCGTGTTTCCCATGCATCCAACTGGCCAGAACTCCAGCCGAATAGGAGCCCAGAAGGGCGGCGTCAGCGTAGAGCACATCCAATATCGCTCAGCGGTATAGACCCGACCACAACCACTGGTCTCACTGAAGCTGATATTCCGATAGATGGGCGAGCCGCCCCAGCAATACCCGTCATAGATTGGCGCCGTAGTATACGCTCCGCCTGCAGCGACAGTGATAGTGTGGTCCCCAAAGTCGGCCCGGTAGTAATTTCCAATCAGCACATCCGAAGGATCGAGCAACTTCGATTCCTGAACGCCAAGCTGGGGCTGACTCTCGGCAGTATCCGCCACTCCCCCACAGGCAACAGTCATGAGAGTGATGGCTGCGATGGTGATGACTGCTCTCATTTGATGACTCCAGCGCAAGGCGCGAACCGTACTTTCGCGCATTTCGCGAATAGCACGCCATGTCAGACTGCGAATAGTAAAAAGAGCAGAGTGTGCCCATTGAAGGCTCACTGGCTGGCCCCTCCGATCGAGTTCTGAGTTATCCACCTCCGACACAGTATTGACAGGGCGCTTGAGCCAGCTTGAGGAATGGGTTCAAGAAACCACAGCGCCCTACTCCAATGGCAGCTCACCCACCTATCACTTGAGGTAGCGGCCTGGTCGAGCCCCGCTTCGCCCTCCGCGGCTGCATGCCGACCTGGGGCGAGCCTTCGCTATCCGCGAGGCTCCCAGACTCCGCTTCGTCAACACGGGGCCTCGCCACGTACCTTCTTACTCCGGCGGGACGACTGGGCCATCCCCATCGACGTCCCGCTGAGGAACAGACGACCCCGTGTCGTTTCAGCGGCGGACTGGGTGGCCGCTCCTTAGTCATGGGCGTGCTCGGCGACTCCACGCCCTCCGTCCACCGGTGGGACTGACGTGTCCCGTCGAGCGCTCTCCCCTGGAGTCCGCGCATGTCGTCCAACCCCGCCCTCAATCGCCGCATCGTCCTCGCCTCCCGCCCGCGAGGACAACCCACTCCACGGGACTTCCGCCTCGAAGAGACCGCCATCCCGACTCCGGGCGAAGGGGAGGTGCTGATGCGCACGCTGTCCCTCTCGCTCGACCCGTACATGCGCAACCTGATGGACGAGGTGGGCCCGGGTTACGCGCCGCCGGTTCAGGTGGGCGCACTCATGGTGGGCGGCACGGTCAATCGGATCATCAAGTCCCGGAACCCGAAGTTCCGTGAGGGCGAGCTGGTGCTCGGCAATGCGGGCTGGCAGGACTACGCGGTGTCGGGGGGACAGGACCTGCTCTCGCTCGGCGAGATGGCGCGGCCCTCTCTGGCGCTGGGCGGACTGGGCATGCCGGGGTTCACCGCCTATGTCGGCCTGCTCGATATCGGGCAGCCCAAGCCGGGAGAGACGGTGGTCGTGGCCGCGGCGACCGGCGCGGTCGGTAGCGTGGTCGGACAGATCGCCAAGCTGAAGGGGGCGCGTGTGGTCGGCATCGTGGGCGGCGAGGACAAGCGCCGCTTCGCGGTCGAGGAACTCGGCTTCGATGTCTGCCTGGACCGGAAGGATTCACGACTGGCCGAGCGTCTCGCCGAGGCCTGCCCGAAAGGCATCGACGTCTACTTCGAGAACGTCGGTGGCGCCGTGTTCGATGCCGTGCTGCCCTTGCTCAACATCGGGGCGCGCGTGCCGGTCTGCGGGTTCATCTCGCACTACAACGAAGAAAACCTGCCGTCCGGACCGAACCGGATGCCGCTGCTGCTGGCCACCGTGCTGCAGAAGCGCATCCGCATGCAGGGCTTCATCATCCTCGACCACTACGCCGACCGCTTCGAGGCCTTCCGCCGCGACATGGGCGCGTGGGTCGACGCGGGACAGGTCAAGCTGCGCGAAGACCGAGTCGATGGCCTGGAGAACGCGCCGACGGCGTTCATCGGCCTGCTCGAGGGGCGCAACTTCGGCAAGCTCGTGGTGGACGTCACCCAGGGCTGACGCGATCACGCGAGGCTCCGAGCCGCGGCGTGATGGCGCGGGCTCGGAGCGTCGCGCCGTTACGGCGTCGCTGCGTCCTTCAAGGCCCACGCATCGATGGCGGAACGCGCCTGCGGACCCATGAGGACGCGCCGCGCGATGACCTTCGCGACGGCCTCTTCGCCAAGCTGATAGCGACCACGCCAGCCCAGCACGATGACTGGGCAGCGTGCGGCATGATGCGCAATCACCTGTTGGGCTCCGGGTGTTCGGAAGGCCTCGGTGACGTCGGAGAAGCGTCGCCCCTCGCTCATCGCGCCCACCAACATGGCGCCGTAGGGGTCCACCACCGGAGGCAGCTCCCTGTCTCCGGAAGGGAGCACGTTGGCCGCGATGCCCCAAGCAGGCTCGAACGGGAGGAAGCACTCACCAGGAGCCACGCGCGACGCGATGGAAGCGCGCAGGCTGTCCAGTGAGTCATCCTTGGCGAGAGGACTGAAAGCACCCCAATACGCAGCAAGGGTAACCGCCGACAGCGCGGCCACGGCGACCCACACTCGGCCCGTGAAGGACCGCCGTACGAGCCAGTTGAACCCAGTCGCCGTCGCGACGCCGGCCAGGACGCCCTGCACGGTCGCGAGGAATGCGTTGTATTGGCTCCAATAGGAGGAACTCTTCAGGAACAGCGCGACGATGAGGGCAAAGGCAACGCCCCAGCCTCGCGCGTCTCGGTCATGCCTCCACACCCGGAGCGCCAGGCAGACACCCACTATCGCCAAGACACCGATGACCTCGTGGCCAATGAAGAGGGTCTCACTCAACCGCGTGAGGAAGCGGGAGGTCCCATCGGGGGGTCGCCAGAGCTGGAAGACGAAGACCTCCCGCAGGAACGCGACCGGGGCCGCTCCTGCGACAGGGGCAACACAGATCAACCAAGCGATGGCAGCGGCCACGGCGACATGAGGCATCAGCCGTCGCTCATGACGCTCCTGTCCCCAGAAGACAGCCAACGCGGCCAGGAGAAAGACGCCACCCGTCAGCTTGATGGCAATGCCGTAGCCCAGAACAGCCCCCGCGAGCCACGTGGCCTTCCGCGTTCGAGCGCGCAGCGCGAGCCCCAGCCCTGTGAGGCAAACGAGATTGAGCAGCGGCTCCAAGAACGGGCCCCGCTCGACACGCACCACGTCGGGGTACACCGCATAGAAGGCCGCTGCGAACACCCCGGCCACCGGGCCGCGCCACCGCCATGCGAGCCCTCCCACGACCGCCGAGTTCACCACGCCAAGGATGACGGCCAGGACGCGAGAAGCCGCGAAAGCTCCCGCAGGCTCAAGCGCCAGGAGCCGCGTGAGCGCAGCCAGCGGGTACAGCCATCCAGGAGGGTGAACGAAGACGAAGTCGCGATAGGGCAAGACGCCCCGAGACAGCCACTGGGCCGCGGCCGAGTACACCCCTTCGTCGTAGTCGACCGGAGTGCCCCAGATGCCCAATGAAACCAAAGGCCCTGCGCGCAGAATCACGGCCACGACGAGCGCCAAGGTGAACAGCAGGGCCGCCACGATGAACAGGCGACCCGAGGGCGCGACAACGGTGGGCCCAACGGGCGTGGAGCCTTCCGAGCGTGACAACTGGGCGTCGGCCAACATCGCGCCCCCATAGCAGAGCAGCGGCGCTGGGCTCCAGCTAGGTGACCCAGTCCTCATCTCTCGTGAGCACCCATTTCCCCTTCGAGTTCTGGCTCGCGAGGAACGAGCCCCCGATCCACCCCGCACTCCACTTGAGCAGGGCCCGGTCGCCCGCGAGATTGAAGAACAAGTCGAAAGAGAACAGGTAGAACGCGCCCAGCCGCTGCCGCAGCACTTCTTCCTCCGCAGGGCTCACCGCAATGACGCGGCCAGGGGTTGTCACGCCCTCCAGGTCCGCGAGGTCGGCTTTGACGAAGAGCGTTTTCTCCAGGGGGATGCGCGCTCCTCGCGTCTTCCCTTTCTGGGTCTTGGACTCTGGCGACGACGGGAACACTTCACTGTCAACCGCAGCGAAGAACCGCGTGAGGATTTCCGCGCGGGCTGCTTGGGAACCCGCCGTTCGTGCGGACCTGGGCAGCGGATCGACTGCATCCGAGAGGCCATCCCCATCGGTATCCGCGAGATTCGGGTCGAGCAGCATTCGCGCCTCCAGAATGTCTGGCAGCGAATCATGGTCCGAGTCGAGTCGGAGTCGCTCGAGCTTCGCCTCCAGGACACGCTGCCGCGAGTCCTCCCGGAACCGCAACCCCACCGGAGGAAAGGTGATGGACTCGTGGATGAGTTCGCATCGCACGACCTCGAAGCGCAGGGTGTCTCCCACGAGCAACGGTCCATGTCCGTCCACGGCGAGAACGAAGGGTTCGTAGCGCCGCAGCCCTGTGTACAGCGGCTCGGACCACGTGTGTCCGTTGTCATCCGAGAACAGCACCCAGTATCCCCCTGCATCGACCTCGCCCGAGGGGTCCAGCGTTCGAGACCAGGCGACCACCACCATGCGGGTGCGGGACAATCGCTGCGCCAGCAAAGCCTCGAAGCGTTGCGGCAGCTTCAACGACTTCAGAGGCACTGTTACGACTGCATCCGCGGCCGTGCTCGCAGGTGCCTCCGCAGCCTCGGTCCGCTCGGTAAAGACGCCAAGACGGGCAGCGTCCAAGCGCTGACCCAGGGCCTCCTTCTCATGCGCTGACGCAGCGCCCAGCCTCGACACAGAAGGGAGTGCCGCCAGCGCTTGGCGAAAGTCTGTCTCGCGCCAGACCGACTCGGCACGAATGGCCCTCAATGCCCTCTCCACGAAGGGGAGCGTGGCGTCTGCCCCGGCCATCACATCTTCGCCCAAGAGATAGGTCCTGCCCGTCGCCCGCTCCAACGTCCGGCGCGCCTCCCCTGGGTACTGCTTTGCGAACGCCTCAGCCACGAACCGGGTCCAGGGGTAACGCCACAGCCCCCATCGACGCTGTTCGAGGAGCGAGAACGCATCCGCATGTGGCGAGGGAGAGAGCAAGGCGTCCAACAGCTTTGTCTGGGAGCGAGGCTCGTATAGCTCGGGCATCGTTCCATCCGAGTCGTCCCCAGGGAGTTCAGCGATGTTCGGCAGCCATGCACGAGCCTGGGTCTTGTCTCCCCTCGCGAGGAATGCCGCCGCGATGTTCAGCCGAGTCTCCATCTGGCCGCGCAGCCCCTGACGAGCAGCCTCGGGCAAAGCATCGAGTTGCTGGAGGGCAAGGTCCGGCAGCTCCTCATTGAAGAAGCAGCGCATCAAAGCCACACGCTGTTCATTTCGCGACAACGTCTGCTCGGGGAATGAAGGAGCCTCCAATGCCGAGAGGAGGAACGCACAGCCATCCAGCGAGTCGGCCTCTTCGTGCAGGGATTCGAGCGCCTGAGGAAGCAACTCTGGATTCTCGCCCAGCGCGAAGGTCCACAGGCTTCGAGAGATGGGACCCTCGGCCGCGGGACTCAACTTCAGGGCTCGCGCCACCGGATCCGGAGCGACGAGGAGAAGCGCTCGCAGCGTCCCGAGCGCGCGGGGGCTGACCATGAGCGTCCAATTCGAAATGAGCGTGGCGGCCGGAACCAGCGAGTTCGGAGCCAGCCGTGCCGCGCGCTCGAGCGACTGCAAGGCCCGAGCGGCGGATGCGTCCTCGATGCGAGCTTGCTTCTCAGCGAGCAGCACGGCCGTGAGCACTCCGCGCGCAGCTTCGGGAGGAAGCCCATATGTCTGGGCAAAGCGTTGGACCACGGCTTGCGGCGCGAGGTGCTCCTTCAGCGCACCCCTCAGCAGGAGCCTGGGGGGTTCCACCTCCAGGAGAGACAGCCCCTTCTCACTCCGGACCACCTTCTCGGCCGGGAGATCCTGCCCGCCCAGTTCCTCGAGTGCGGCATTCAGCTCCAGGTCGCTCAGGAGCGGCTCTGCGTGCGCCGGCATTCCCCATGCCCCGCTGAGAAAACCCAGCACGACGACCAGCGAAGCGAGCATCCCTCTCATCGGATTCCTCTGGTCAGACTCACGGGCGGGCCCGGTGCGCCGCACTGACACCGAGTCTACCCTTGAGGGACACGGCTTGTCGGCCGCCGTGGCCTACGGCAACTGTCGCGCGCCCACGGCAACCCGCTCCATCAAACGAAAGCGCACCCCGTCATCACGAGACGTGGCTCAAGCGTCGCTCGATGGAGCCGAGCAGCAGCCGTGTGACAGCTCTAGGAAATCCAGCTCTTCGTCATCACGAGCGTCCAACCGTCCGTCTCGGTCCATGTGGCGGAGAACGCACCGCCGTACCAGCCACGATCCCACTCCAGCTCGGCCCTATCGCCCGCGGCATTGAAGAACAAATCGAAGGAGAGCCCATAGAACGCACCCAGGTGCTGCAGCAGCACCTCAGCCTCTGCTGAGCTCACGGTGATGATACGACACGGAGCAGTCGCGCCCGCCATGTCGCTCGGAGTCGCCTCGACGAAGAGGGTGCGCTCCACGGGAATGGGAGCTGCGGCCATGCGCTTCCCAACCAGCTTCTGGCCAGGAGAGGCCGAGCACTCTTCGTTCGACATCCCGGAGAAGAACCTGGCGAGAACCTCCGTGCGAGCATCCTTGCCCCTCAGCGTCTGAACGGCACGTGGCAAGGGATCGACCCCGTCTGAGAGACCATCGCCGTCACTGTCCGCCCGCTTCGGGTCCAGCAGCATGCGCTCCTCGATGACATCAGGAAGCGAGTCATGGTCTGAGTCGAGCCGAAGATTGTCGAGCTTCGCCTCCAGGACGCGCCGACGCGAGTCCTCGCGGAACGCCAGTTCCACCGGAGGGAACGTGATGGAGTCGTGGACAAGTTCTCGCCGCACGACCTCGAAGCGTAAGGTGTTCCTCTCGAGGACAGGGCCGTGTCCCTCCACTGCCAGCACGAAGGGCTCGTAAGGCCGCAGCCCGGTGTACAGCTGCTCGGACCAACTGCGCCCATTGTCACGCGAAAGCAACACCCAGTATCCCCCTCCACTGACCTCTCCCGAGGGATCCAACATCTGAGAGAGCGCGACCACGATGAAGCGATTTGGAGCCAGCCGCTGTGCCAGCAGCGGGCGGAAACGCTCCGGGAGCGTCAACGAAGCCACGGGCACCGTCACGACTGAGCTGGGCGCCTTGGATGGAGGAGTTTTTGACGCCGCGGTCCGCTCGGTGAAGACGCCCAGACGCGTGGCCTCCAAACGCTGACTCAAGGCATCCAGAGCGGATGCGGCATTGTCACTCGACATCTCGGAGAGCGCAGCCAACGCCTCGAGGTAGGACGCCTTGCGCCGCGCCGACTCGGCGCGAATAGAGGACAGCGCGTTTTTGATGAAGGGGAGCGAGGCGCCCGCATCATCCGCCGGCGCATCGCCACTGAAAGCCACTCTTTGCATCGTGTCTTTCAGCAACTTGCGCGAGTAGGACGAATACTGCCGAGCGAACACCGAGGCAGTGAGCAGACTCCAGGGATGCTCCCAGGGCATGCACGCTCGCCGTTGGATCAACGGGAACGCATCCGTGAGCGGCTGAGAGGACAGGAGGGCATCCAACACTTCGGATTTGAACCACTGTTCACAGGTTTCGTCCGCGCCGCCAGCTCCCGAGCTGACTTCTTTGCGCAATCTGGTGAGGGCCTCAGCCTCCAGTGCCCATACGCGAGCCCGATCCTTTTCCCCTCGTACAAGGAATGCCGCCGCAATATCCTCGCGAGTGCCCGCCTGTCCGCGCAGTGCTTCCTGGGCGTCAACTGGGAGCGCTTCGAGCTGCTGAAGCGCAAGGCCCGACAGTTGCTCCCTGAGAAAGCAGTGCACCAGCGTCACACGCAGCGCGTTGCGAGACAGCACTTGGTCCGGAAACACCGGCGAATCCAAGGCCGAGAGCAAGAACACGCATCGCTCTTGTGAGTTCGGCCTGACGCCCAAGGATTCGAGTGCCACAGGCAACAGGTCCGGGCGTTCTCCCAGGGCAAAGGTCCACAGGACAGTGGCCATAGGAGGAACAACCCCTGGTACCAGCTTCACGGCACGGTCCGCAGGTTGCGGGGCTGCGCGCAGAATCTCTCGAAGCGCGACAAGAGCGCTGGGCCGCTCCATGAGCGTTCCATCCGATAGGAAGGCAGCCGCTGGAATCAACGAGTCGGGGGCCTCTTTGGCGGCGACTTGGAGCGCAAGCAAGGCCCGGTCGAGGGAGGCGGGCAGCAGTTGCATCCGCCTGCCCTGCTCCGCCAAGAGCACCGCGCTGAGCACGCCACGCGCAGCGGTAGGACTCACCCCATAGGTCTGGCTGAACCGTTGAACCGCCGCGGCTGGAGCAAGATGCTCACGCACCACGCCCACCAGCAAGGTCCGAGGCGAATCCACATTCAGTAGGGCCATGAGCCGCTGGGTCTGAACATCCTCAGCGAGCTTGATGTTCTTCTCCCCCAGTCGTTCGAGCCCATCCTTCAACTCCGCATCGCGCAGAAGCGGCTCGGCCAGAGCCAGCGAGCCCCAGGGCCCACAGCTCAAACACAGCACTGCGGCAATCGAAGTGAACACGCCTCTCATCAACTACCTCAGCCGGACTCGCGCGGGCTCCAGTGCACCACGCAGGCTCCGATCCTAGACCCGGAGCCGTGGGTAGGTCGGTCATGGAAACATCATGGTTGAGTCACGTCCCCCGAGTCCCGCGCTGTTCACCTCTTCTCTAGCTGACCCATTCCCTCTTCGCCTTGATCGTCCAAGTCCCCTCCGGCGTCCTGGTCACGAGGAACGTACCTCCATACCCGCGGCTCCTCCAGACCAGCAGGGCCTGGTCTCCCGCGGCGTTGAAGGACAGGTTGAGGTCGACCATGTAGAACTCACCCAGCCGTTGCTCCAGCAGTCTGGCCTCTGCAGGACTCACGGCAATGATGCGGCCCGGCTCCTCCACGCCGTCCAGGTCGCTCGGCTCAGAGATGACGAAGGTCGTTTGATGGAGAGGGATGCGCGTCTTCTTCGCCCCTTTCGTGTCGGGCGGAGTCGAAGACTCTGTCTCAGCCAGCGAGGCAAGGAAGTGGGTGATGATCTCCGCAGGTGCGGTTTTGGGACCAGCCGCTCGCGCGGACCGAGGAAGTGGGTCGACAGCATCCGAGCGGCCGTCGCCGTCGGTGTCCGCACAGTTCGGGTCGAGGAAAAGATGCTCTTCGACAATATCGGGGAGCGAGTCATGGTCCGAGTCGAGCCGGAGGCGGTCGAGATCCACCTCCAAAATGCGCCGCCGCGGCTCCTCTCGAAACTGTGAACCCCAGTAACGAACAGAGGTGGACTCGCGAATGAGTTCACGGCGCACAACCTCGAAGCGCAGAGTCTTTCCCACGACCAGTGGCCCGTGCTCCTCGACGGCCAGCTCAAAGGGATCATTGACCCGCAATCCCGTGTACAGCGGCTCGGACCAAGTCCGCCCTTTGTCTTCCGAGAACAACACCCAGTACCCGCCACGACTGACTTCATTCCAAGGGTCCAACAAACTCGACGATGCAACCGCTACGAGGTGGTCCGATGACAAGCGCTGGGCCAACACGGCATCAAAGCCATTCGGGAGCATCACCGATTGCACGGGTACCACGACCGCACGCCCAGCCGTCTCGGGTGTGTCGGTCCGTTCCATGAAGCCCCCCAGTCGGGAGGCATTCAGACGCCGGCCCAGAGCCTCTCGCGACTGAGTTGACGCGAGTCCAAGCCGTGGCAGCGCCGCCAGCGCCTGACGAAGCTCGACCTCGTGCCGGGACGACTCCGCACGAATGACACTCATCGACTTCGCGATGAACGGGAGCAGGACCTCCACCGCTTCGGGCCCCGCCTCGTCGATTGGGTGCCGCGCGCGCGCGGCCCACTCCAGAAGCTCGCGCGTACGCTCCGGACACTGGCGAGCGAGCAACTCGGACATGAATCGGCTCCAGGGGTAGCGCGACGTCACGCACTGCATCTGACCGAGGAAATAGAACGCATCCGCAGGCGGAACCGGGGCAAGCAAGGCCTTCAACACATCGATCGGGGCGCGCGTTTCACACATCCTGGGGGACGTGGCCATTGGGTCGTCCTTGATGAGTTCTGCCTCTGTGGGCAACCAGGCCTGGGCTTGGGTCTTGTCTCCTCGAATGAGGAACGCCGCCGCGACGTCCAGTCGAGTCGCTGCCTGATGAAGGAGCGCGCCGCGAACCTCCTCCGGGGGCAACGCTTCAAGTTGCTGAAGGGCAAGCTCCGGGAGCCCCTCGTTGAGGAGGCACTTCATCAGCGCCACGCGCTGCGCATTCCGTGGCAGCACCTGTTCCGGGAATGACGGTGAGTCCAAAGCCGATTGCAGGAAAGCGCATGCCTCCGGCGAGGAGTCCTCGGGGCGCAAGGACGCCAGAGCTTGAGGCAACAGCGCGGGGCGCTCGCCTACGGCGAAGATCCACAGAAACCGAGCAATGTGGGTATCTGCCACTGGCCTCAATTTCAGCGCCCATGCCACGGGGTCTGGAGCGGCGAGGAGAAGCTCTCGCAGTGTCCGGAGCGCCTGGGGGCTCTGCCAATGCAGCCAGCTTGAGATGAGCGTGGCCACCGGGACCAACGAGTTCGGGGCCACCTTCGCCGCCAACTGAAGCGACCGCAAGGCGCGCTCGAGGGAAGAGTCCGCCACGGGGATGTTCCCCTCAGCGAGCAGCACCGCGGTGAGCACGGCGCGCGCGGCTTCGTCCGGTAGCGCGTACATCTCAGCAAAGCGTTGGACCGTGACTCGTGGAGCGAGCTGCTCCTTCACCGCATCCCTGAGCAGAAGCCGCGGTGGATCCACATCCAGCGAGGGAAGTTCGTCCTCACTCACGGTACTGTGGTCGGCAGGACGGTCCTGCGTCCCCAATCGTTCGAGCGCAGCCTTCAGCTCCGCATCACTCAGCAGCGGCTCCGCGCGCGCCGTCGTTCCCCAAGCCCCACCGACCCAACACAGCACTGCGACGAGCGAAGTGCACACGCCTCGCATCCGATACCCCGCACCGATTCGCGCGGGCCCCAGTGCACCGCACGAACACAGAGCCTAGTTCCGCGAGCACGGGCCGGTCGGTCATGGATTCCGCATCGTTGAACCACGCTCCCATCAGGGATGCGCTGGCGAGTGGGAGGACTGCGATGGCGCCGCGCGAAGCGACTGCGAGCCTCGCGCGGCACCGTGTCACTCAGAGGCGCTTCAGGAACGCCATGAGGTCCTGCTTCTGCGCGGGAGTGAGGGACTCGGGGAAGCCTTGCGCATCCTCGGGCGGGTGGACGGCAGGCAGGTGCATGTCCGGCAGGAACGGCAGGATGAGCCGGCTGTAGGTGTTCACCACGTCCTGCAGCGTCGCGTTGCTGTTGTCGTGGAAGTAGGGCGCTGTCTTCGCCATGCCTCGCAGCGAGGGAATGTCGAAGGCCTCGAAGTCCGCCGGGTCTCCCGTGATGAGCGCTCGGCCCGGGTCCGTCGTGAAGAGCTGCGGCGCGCCATTGGGCCCCACGATGGGGAAGCCATTCGCATCCAGCGCCGACCGAGGGTCGAGCGGATCCCCGCTCACGGTGACCGGGACGGGCGGCAGCTCGGTGACCGCGTGCTGGCGCGTGCCGTCCGTGTAGAACCGGAAGCGGTAGCGCGGCAGCTGCACATCCGAGTTGTACATGGACAGCTGGCCCACCTGGCCCAGGTAGCTCAAGAACGCGAAGCCCACGTTCAGGAACTCGTCATTCGGGCGAGGCACCCGCTGAAGCACTGGCCCCTTCTGGGGATCCACCGTGAAGATGACCGTGCCGTTGGGCTTGAGGGCGAGGAACGCCGCGTCGTGGACGGCGCGGTTCACGATGCGGTTCTTCGTGCTCCCGCCGTGGCAGCCCTCGCAGGCCGTCGTGTACACGTCCCGCCCGCGCTGCTCCTGTGGGGTGAGCCACATGAAGCGCTCGGGATCCGGAATGAACGCCAGCGGGACACCCCAGTCGAACAGGTTCGAGACGAACCGCGCGCGGTCCGACGTGAAGTCGTCGCGCTCCGAGAGGGCGATGGCATCCAGCTCCTCCGGAGAGACGAGTCCACCCTCGCTGTGCCCCAGGATGGCGGACTGGGCCTGCGATTGGAGCGAGGCCTCGCGCCCATCGTATTGATAGGGCCCCAGGATGGCCGTGTCTCGGACGCTCGGCACCCCGCGCCAGACAGAGATTTTCCGGTCCGAGGGGGTGATGACATTCCCCGCCGCATCAATGACATCCATGTTCGCGGGGACCGGCAGGGTGACCCGCACGAGGCCCTTCTTGAGATGGGCGTAGGTGAGGACCGCCGCGCTCGGGTCATCCGCGTCCAGCCGATTGAACAAGGGATTCGTCGGCGACTGCGCCCACAGCGATTCGACGTGCTGAGGCGTCAGCACGGTCTCCTCTTCGAGGACGTGGCAGGTCGCGCACGAGCGCCCGTTCGTCCCTGGAAAAGGCTTCTGAAAGAGTTCTTTACCGTTGGGCGGCGCTGCTTGCGCCAGCCCACCCAATGCCAAGGCACTGAATAGCCCTACCCACTTCTGCAAGGACCCCATGGTGCACCCTCCGGGCCTTTCGCCCGATAGGGAACACCTGTGGCCCATGAGAGTGTCACTCCGCCCAAGCCGCGTCTGGCTCTCCCCATACCTTCATCAAGACCCGCCCAGCGAGCGAACCCTCTACCCCTCGACGTGGAGGCACACTCAGCGTTCCAGCCAAAAAGAGGCGCTCAGGAGAGACCGGGATATAAGGCCCAGTTGGCTCGACAGCCGCTGTCTGTCACATCCTTCGAGGTTTCGACTCCATGCGTTTCCCCATGCTCGCCGCAATTGCTCTCACCACGATTCCCCTCCAGATGGCCGCCGCCGAGACGGCGAAGGCCGACGTGCCCGTGGAGGCCAGCGCCTCCAGCAATGGGCCTGCCGCGGGCGCCAAGGGTCTGACGCTGGGAATCAACGCCCTGCCGACGGTGGGTGGCTTCTACTACCTGAGCGACGTGGGCTCGCTGCGGCTCAACCTGGGCCTGAACTTCGCGCTCAAGCCCGACGCGGACGCGCAGTTCTCGCTGGGCGCGGCCTACCGCCACCACCTGCGCACGGGCGACCTGCGGCCCTACGTCGAGGGTGGGATGACCTTCGACTTCCTCTTCGACGATGACGTGAACTTCGCCCTTCATGGCGGGCTGGGCGCGGAGTACTTCTTCGCCCCCAACGTGAGCATCTCCGGGACGGTGGGGCTGGCGCTCCGCTTCGACCACAACGCGGACGTCATCAGCATCCCGTTCGGGACCACGGGCATCCAGCTCAGCGTGTTCCTCTAATCCCTCGCACCGCGAGCGACACGTGGGAGCGCGGCGTGTCGCTAGCGCGAAGCCTCGGCGGTCCGCTCGGACGCGGCGGCCGAGGCGCCCGCGTTGGCGCGCACCAGGTGAGGCCCGAGCTGGCCCGTGAGCATCAGGCCCGCCATGCGGAAGTCCGAGATGAACGACCAGAGCGGGTACTTGAAGGTCGCCGGACGGTTGTGCTCCAGCGTGAAGTGGCTCACCCAGGCGAAGCCGTAGGCGGACACGAGCGCGGCCCCCACGAACCCCGCGCGGCCCGTCACCGCGGCCGTCACGCCCAAGCCCACGCCCAGGCTGGTGCCCACCAGGTGGAGCCAGCGGGTGATGGGCAGCGAGTGCTCGCGCAGGTAGAACGGCCAGAACTCGGCGTAGGTCTGGATGCGGTCGGACATACGTGAAGTTGTGTCCAGGCTCCCCCCTCGCGTCAACCCGGGTCCACGCCCCACCGTGTGTCCATGGACAGGCACTCGGGGCAGGCGCCCGGGCGGGCCCTCGCGCGAGGGGCGCGCTCCTGGGTAAAAACCCCAGCCTGGACGCAGGGTTATCCTCAGGCCCTCGGAGGTCGAGCGATGGGGCGTGCGGTCATCGTGGAGTCATGGCCCGTGGACGCGGGGGCGCGCACGCCCGCACAGCGCAAGGCCTTCGAGCAGCCGGAAATCACCTTGGGTCGCTCCGCGCAGGCGGACTTCGTCTTGGACTCGGCGCGCGTCTCCCGCCTCGCCATCCGCCTGTGCGTCACGGACGAGTCGCTCGTGCTGGTGGATGACAGCGAGGAGGGCTCGCTCATCGACGGCGTGCATGGACACGGGCGGCGCCCGCTGCGCGAAGGCGCGGAGTTTCGCATCGGGCCGTATGGTTTGCGCGTCCGCGACGTGCCTCCGCGTCCGTGACCTCCCGGAACGCAGCATCGCGGTGAGGAGATTCGAATAGAGTGGGCGCGATGCCCATGCCCTTGTCTGTCTATGCACCGTCTCACCGCCTCGGTCCGAGGATGCCGGTGCTCGCGCTGGTCCTGCTGGTCTGCGCCGCGCTCATGGGGGCGCTCTATCAGCCGCTCCTCTACGTGATGCCCTTGCAGATCCTTCAGTTTGTCCTGCCCTGCGCGCTGGGCGCCGCCATCGGCAAGCTGGGCGAGGGCGTCATCTCGCGAGCGCCCTGCCGGAGTCCCCCGTTCGCGTGGGGCCTCATCGTGGTCGCCGCGCTGGTGGCCTGGGTCGCGTCGTGGGCCAGCACGCTGGCGCTCGAGCTGCGCGAGGCCTATCCCGATGCCTCGTGGGGCGTGCTGCTGAGCAGCGTGACGCCGGACTTCGTCTCCGAGTGGATCTCCGCGCGCAATGCCGCGGGCTGGGTGGACAGCAAGGGCAAGACCACGCAGGGAATCATGGTGACCCTCGTCTGGGTGGTGGAGCCCATCGTCATGGTGGGCATGGCGCTGTTCGCTGGCCGCGAGGGCCCGAGGCGGCTGTTCTGCGAGCCCTGCCAACGCTGGCTCGACACCCGCAGCCTGTCCTCCCACGGACTGAACTTCACGGACGTGAAGCCGCTCATCGACGCGGGCGACTTGCGGAGCCTGGTGGAGCTGCGCACCGACGACCTCATGGGCACGAACTTCCGCGTCTCGGTGCTGCGCCACCGCTGCGCCACGTGCCACCAGAGTACATACCTGAGCGTCGAGGAGGTCCGCGTCGTGAACACGCGCTACGGACCTCAGGACCGGCGCAAGTCCCTGCTGCGCAACGTGGTGCTCCCCGCCGCGCTGGACCGCCGGTTCGACGAGCGGCTCGCGGAGCTGGAAGGTGCGTCTTCGCGCGCCGCGTAGCCCCAAGCATCGCCTCCCGGGGCGTGCTCGGGACATGCGCGAGCCATGATGAACCGGTGAGGATGTCCCACGCTCGGGCCCCTAGCGTGGCGACATGCTCCTTCTTGGACTCGGGCTGGCGGTAGGCAGTCTGCTGCACTCCACTCCTGAAGCGCCCATCACCCACGTCACCCTCTACCGAGACAGCGCGAGGGTGAGTCGCACCGCGACCTTGAGCCTCACGGGCTCCCAGCGCGTGGAGTTTCCCCTGCTTCCCGCGGGCGTCGATCTCGACTCCATCCAGGTCGAGGCCCCCGGGGCGGTGATCGCCGCCGTCGACATCGTGCACCCGAAGCTCCCGGAGCACCGCTTGCCCTCGCAGGAGACGCAGCGGCTCCTGAGCGAGCTGAGCCGGGTGCGCCAGTCCTCCGCCAGCGTGGACGCGGAGCGGGACCTCGTCACCTCACAACTCCAGGCCCTTCGCGGCATCCATCCGCCCTCGGCCGCGAGCCTCACCGCGGACGTCTCGAAGCCCCTCGCCACGCCCGCGGGTTGGCGCGCCGCCACCGACTTCCTCGTCCCCCAGGTCACGAAGCGTGAGGCGCGCCTGCGCGAACTGGAGGCCCAGCGGAGCGCTCTGGACAGCGAGAGCACGGGCCTCTTCGAGGAGGCCAATCGCCTGGAGGAACAGTCGCAGGTAGACCGGATCCAGGTGTCAGCCTTGCTCACGGGAAAGGGCCGCGTGAAGGCCACCCTCTCCTATCGCGTGAGCCAAGGCGTTCGCTGGACGCCACGCTATGAGTTGCAGTTCCAACCCGAGCAGCAGCGCGTCCAGGTGTCCCTGTCGGGGCGCGTCGTCCAGAACACCGGCGAAGACTGGGCGCAATCCATCCTGACGCTCAGCATGGCGCAGCCCTCCGCCGCGACCTCGCTGCCGCAAATAACCACGTGGACGATTGGCAGCGCCGAGCACTTCATCCCCCACGCCTCGGGCCGCGTGCCGCCCATCAGCGGGCCGCCTGCCCCCGCCCCGCCGCGGTCCGCTCCCTCCCTCGACGAGGTGCAAAGCGCCCAGCTCTGGCGGCAGTTGGAGAAGTTCCGCGCCCCCCGCGTCACCATCGAGGAGGTAACCGCCGGTCTGCTCACCGCCGTCCCTCCACTCAGCGGCACGATCCTCGATCTCATCACCCACAAGCCCGTGCGGGGGATCCTGGTGGAGGCCAAGGTCCTGGGCGGCGGGGTGCAAGGCGCGGACGCGCCGGAGCCCATCAAGGTCCTCTCGAATGAACAGGGGCGCTACGCCTTCGGTACACTTCCGCCGGGCACCTACACGCTGACCTTCCGCAAGCCCGGCGAACACGTCCTGCTCCAACAAGGCATCGCTTCGAGTGAGGGTCATCCCCTTCGGGTCAACGCGGCCCTGATCTCACCCGCCTCTCAGGAGGACACGTCCCCCAAGAACGGCTACGTCGTGGACGGACTGTCTGTCAGTCAGGAGAACACGTTCCCCCTGATCGACCACGGCTACACCTTCTCCGGATTGGCTGGTGGCTCGGAGAGCACACCGCGCGTGCCTGTTCCGATCGACCTCACCCCGCCTGGCGGCTGGGCCCCCCCCAGGGATCCGAACTTCCCCGCCGCACTCGCGGCGAGCCACGAACTGGGCTTCACCACGGCGTTGCCCGAAACGGTGCGCAGTGCCGTGGGCGAGCGCACCCTTCCCTTGCGCACGGAGTCCTGGCCCGTGGAGGTCGAGCGGCACCTCGTCACCTCGCTCAGCACCGAGGCCTATCTCGTCGCTCGCATCAAGAGCCCCGCGAGCAGCCCGCTGCCGGGTGGCCAGGCGGCCCTCTTCGTTGGCGCGGACCCCGTGGGCACCGCGACCTTGTCCCCCATGTTTCCCGGAGAGCCGTTCACCCTGCCGCTCGGAGTCGACCGGTCCGTCCGCGCCACCCGCACAATCCATGTCGTGCAATCAACCCAGGGGCTTCTCTCCAAGGACGACGTCAACGCTTACGAAGTCACGCTGGAGATTCCCAATCCCTATCCATTCCCCATGCCCGTGCAGGTGGTGGACCAGTGGCCGCTCAGCCACAGCGATGACGTCAAGGTGAAGCTGGTGGCCACCCAGCCCACGGCTCGGGTGAATGAGAAGACAGGCGAGCTTTGCTGGGAGCGTCTGGTGCTGCCGCCCTCCAGCAAGCAGGTCATCACCTTCCAGTACACCGTGCGCCGTCCGAAGTCCTGGCGCCTGACCCAGTCTCCGTGAGGACCTCCGCATGTTCACGCTTCCGCTGCTCCCCTTCCTCGCGCTCACCGCCGCGCCCACCGTGTCTTCCGTCATCGTCCACCCGGACCGCGCCCAGGTGACCTGGGCTCAGGATGTCGCCTGCGACGGCGCCACCACGGTGGTCTTCGAACCGCTGCCCTCCTCGGCCCCTCCGGAGAGCTTCCGCGCCTCGGTCCAGGGAGCCTCCTTGGTGGGCTCTTCCGTCGAGCGCATGCCCCACCGCGCGGAGCTGGCGCGCGACCTGGAGACGTGGCGGACCCGCGAGCAGAACCTGAACCGGGAGCTGGCCGCGCTGGCGGTCCCTCAGGCCCGAACGCAACACCTGGAGCAGCTCGCGCGCGACTCCACGGACGTCGCCGCGGCGCGTGTCACGCAGGAGCTGACCCGCCCTCAGCCAGATCCGCGTGGCTGGGCCGCGGGCTTCGACGTCGCGCTGGAGTTGGGCATGCAGGGCATCCATGAGGCTCGGTCGCTCGAGGAGAAACGGCAGGCGCTCGAGTCGCAACGAACCGAGGCGCTCGCGGAGCTGGCGCGGCTCCAGGAACTCGATGCGCGCGGCGAGTATCGGGTCGAGGTGCGGCTCACCTGCCCCGCGGCGTCTCGGCCTCATGTGGAGTTGTCCGCGTTGCTGGGCGGCGTGAGCTGGGTGCCGACCTATGAAGCGCGCGCGGACGAAGCGCACCAGCGCGTGGAGCTGACCACCCTGGCCACGGTGCGCCAGGAGACCGGCCTGGACTGGACGGGCGCTCGGATCTTCATCTCCACCGCGCTCCCCTCCGAGGACGCCACACCCCCCGCGCAGAGACCCATCTATCTCATGGCGGACCGCCAGCCCGAGACCCAGCCGATGCTGGTGTGGCGTGAATCGACGCCCCAGCACGCCGAGGTGGCCAGCCCAACTCCCGCCTCCGATGGCACTGGCCTGCGCGTCATCGACCAGGGCCTCTCCGTGCAGTGGGAGGCGCTGGAGGCGACGACCATTCCCGGCGACGGAACGGCGGTGCGGGTGCCGCTGGGGCGGCATGTGCTCGCCGCGGAGTTTTCCTGGCGCACGGTGCCCCAGCAGCGCCCCATCATCTACCGCGTGGCGCGGATGACGAACACCACGCCCTTCGCGCTGCTGTCGGGGCAGGTCAGCGTCTTCCGGGACTCGGCCTTCTTGGGGCGCCACTCCCTGGGACGTGTGTCCACGGGCGCTCCGTTCGAGCTGACCTTCGGCCAGGACGAAGGGCTCCGCGTGCAACGCACCGTGATGGCCGAGGTCCGGAATCCCCTGGGCCCCTTCAGCAGAACGGCGCGCTTCCGCTACGCGTATCGGTTCCAGCTCACCAACCTGCACCCGAGCCCCGAGACCGTGGTGCTCTCCGAGCACGTGCCCGTCTCCGAACTGGAGGACGTGACGGTGGAGCTGGAGCCGCAGTCCACCCCGGGCTATTCGCTCGCGAAGGTGGACGGCATCGCGGAGTGGAAGGTCCCACTCGCGCCGGGCGAGACACGCACCGTGGATCTCCTGTTCCACATCGAGGCACCGTTCAACTACGCCATGTAATCTTCCAGCGTCTTCGTCCGAACCCACCTCGACCCGGCACCGCTCATCCTGCGAGCGGTGCCGCGCTGGCCGTGGGAGACTCGCGGGCGCATGAACGACTGGATCCCCCAGCTCGCTCCGGGCGTGGACCTCCGGAGCCTTCCGCTCGGCCCGGAAGAGGGCTTCGTGCTGTCGCGCCTGGACGGACGCACCCGGGCCCGAGACCTCCAAGCCCTCACGGGCCTGCCCACGGAGCGCATCCACGCCATCCTCACGCGGCTCGTCGCGCAGGGCGCGCTCCTGCCCGATGCCTCGTCGCCGGCCGCGCCGCCCGCCGCGCCCCATCCCGCACCGGAGGCCGAGCCCGAGCTGCTCCTCACGGCCGAGCCCGAAGCGGACGCGGAGAGCGAACCCGAGCCGCTCGACGACGAGCCCGAGGCCTCGCTCGTCACCTATCGACAGCGCTTCGAGACGCGCCTGCACGCGCTCCCCGAGGATCAGCGCGTCGCCCTCGCGCGCGCGGCGGAGGAGCCGGACCTGAGCGCGCTGTGCTTCGACCCGGTGCCCGCCGTCATCAAGGCCGTGCTGGAGAACCCCCACGTGGGGCTGACGCATGCGCGACTGGTGGCGCGGCACCATCGAAACCCGGTGGGGTTGGAGGCGGTGGTCGCGCGCGCGGCGTTCGCGGCGGACGCGGGCGTGCGCCGCTGGCTGGTGCGCAATCCGCAGCTCCCCAGCGGACTGTTCCGTCGACTCTGGGGCGCGCGCCGGCTCCTGGAGCAGCACAAGCTGACCGTGGACCGAGACATCCCCGAGGGCACGCGACGGGCCGCGCGCGAGGTGCTCCGTCAGCGCTTCGCCAGCGGCCCCGCCGAGGAGAAGGCCGAGCTCATCCTCAACACCGAGGGCCGCGCCTTGGGAGCGCTGGTGGGCATGCCCGTGGACGGCAAGACGACGTCGCTCCTGTGCGGGCGCACCTATCGTTCTCCCATGTTGGTGCAGAACATCGCGCGGTGGAGCGCGGCGCCGCCGGCCCTCATCGCGCATCTGCTCAAGCAGGAGCTGGTGCGCCGTCAGCCGCAGCTGCGCATGCTCTTGGCGCGGCACCCCAACGCCCCCGCCGACGCGAAGCGCGGCTGAGGGCTATGGCCGGCGCGCCGTGATGATGTGCTGGTAGAAGCCCGTCTCCTCGGGCGTGTACCAGCGCGGATCCACCAGGCCGGCCCGGGTGAGCGCTCGCTCCAGGTCCACGCGTTGGAGCGCGCGGTACACGCCGGTGTGCTCGGTGGTCTGCCACGTGCCGCCATCCTGGCGCAGGATGAACTGGTGCACCGTGTACTGGCCGCCATCAGCGGACCAGTCCCAGAGCTGGAAGAGGATGCGCCGCCCCTCGGGCGTGTCGAGCACCCGCTCCGAGGTGAAGCGCGGTCGCCCCTCGCGCAGCACGTCGTAGTCCCGGATGCTCGCGAGCAGGAGCCCCTCGGGCACCAGCCGCGACGCCATGGCACGCGCCGCCGCGTCCAGGTCCGCGTCCGTGAGCAGGTGTGACATCGCGTTGTCGAACGACAGCACCGCGTGGAAGGTGCCGGGCACCTGCGTGTCCAGCCGGCGCATGTCCGCGATGCCCGTGGTGAGCGTCACGTTGGAGGCCCGGGCCTCGCGCTCCGTTCGAGCCACGGCGGCGGGACTCAGGTCCGTGGCATGGACGTGGTAGCCTCGCGCGGCCAACCCCAGCGCCTGGGTGCCAATGCCACAGGCGCAGTCCAGCACCCGCCGAGGAGGCGGTGCGCCCGAGCGCCGCAACAGCGCATCCAGCACCGCGCCCTGCCGCTCCACCGACTGGGCCCAGTCCGCGAAGAGCAGGTGGTACTCCTCGGCCAGCCCTTCATAGAAACCCAGGACGGGGTCGTTCATGACGCGCCCTTCCTAACAGCCAGCGCGCCCCTCGGGGCGCTCCCGTTCTGTCACACCCTGCGCTCCCCCACCGGGCGTACAGCCAGTGCGTCGGTCTGCTCGACTGGGTTGAACTCGACCCATCACTCTGGTCTGTTCGCGCCAGCCGGGCGCGAGCCGTCCCGAGTCCTCTCCCCCACCTCGCAGCCGGGTCCATGCCTTCCGCCTCCGCTTCCGAATCCCCTGTCCGCGGAGTGCCCCTCATGGGGCGGTGGAGCCCGCGGACGCGTCGCTGGGGGCTCGTGGCGCTCCTCCTCGGCTGGGGGCTCGCGGCGGCGGCGGGGGCTCGCGCGTTGTGGGTGCACGCGCTCACGGCGGGCCCCTCGGAGTCCGCGCCCTCGACGCTTCCTCCCGAACTCGCGGGAGAGACGCGCCCGGGGGCGTGGTCGCTGTGGGTGTTCGTCCATCCCCGCTGCCCGTGCTCGCGGGCCACGCTGACGGAGCTGGCGCGGCTCATGGAGGACTCGGCCGGGCACCTCTCGACGCGCGTCTTCGTGTGGTCTCCCCAGCAAGCGCCGCGAGGCTGGGAGCACGGCGAGCTGTGGGCCCAGGCCGCCGCCATTCCCGGCGTGGACGTCGTCGCGGACGTGGACGGCGCGATGGCGCGGCGGCTCGGCGCGCAGACCTCCGGGCAGGTGGTCCTCTACGGCCCCGATGGCACCCACCAGTTCAGCGGCGGGCTGACCGTCGCACGTGGACATGAGGGCGACAGCGAGGGTGGCCGCGCCATCCGCGCGCTGCTGGCCTCCCGCCCCGCGTCCTCTTCTTCCACCCCTGTCTTTGGCTGCCTGCTGAGCACGCCCGCCTCGCCATGAACATCCGCCTGTCCGACCTCGACGTGGAAGCGCGCGCCCACGAGTTCCTCGCCGTGCAGTCGCGCGCCCTGCACCGCCGCACCGACCGCACGTTCGCCCTGCTGATGGGGCTTCAGTGGCTGGGTGGCATCGTGGCGGCGCTCGTCGTCTCGCCGCGCACGTGGGCGGGGCTGGACAGCCAGGTGCACGAGCACGTGTGGGCGGCCGTGGTGCTGGGCTTCCTCTTCGGCAGCCTGCCCGTCGCGCTCGCGCTCGGCCGTCCGGGGCAGGTGTCCACGCGCCACGTCATCGCGGTGGGGCAGGCGCTGATGTCCGCGCTGCTCATCCACCTGACGGGCGGGCGCATCGAGACGCACTTCCACATCTTCGGCTCGCTGGCGCTCCTGGCCTTCTATCGGGACTGGCGCGTGCTGCTCACGTTCAGCGGCGTGGTGGCGGCGGACCACATCCTGCGTGGGGCCTATTGGCCAGAGTCCATCTTCGGCGCGCACGGCGCCGAGTCCTGGCGCTGGCTGGAGCACGCCGCGTGGGTGGTGTTCGAGGACCTCTTCCTCATCGTGTCCTGCATCCACGGCCAGCGGGACTTGCGCGAGGCAGCGGAGCGCGAGGCTCGGCTGGAGCTGTCCCGAAGCGCGGTGGAGGAGCGCGTCGTGCGCCCCCTGGCCCACTCCGCGCAGGCGCTGAAGGACGCCATGCGCACCCTCACGCTCGCCACCGGGGCGCAGCGCGAGACGCTGGGTCGCCAGGCCCAGGCGCTCCACGAGGCGCAGGTGACGGCGGAGGAGATTCGCCAGACGGCGCAGGTGGCCTCACAGCAGGCGCAGCGCGTGCTCTCGACCACCGAGGACGCGGGCGACGTGGGCGCCACCGCCGAGTCCGCCATCAGCAACAGCGTGGGCGCGCTCGCGGACATCCGGGCCCAGGCCACGGAGATCTCCGAGCGCATCCAGGGACTGGAGGCGCACACCGCTCAAATCGCCGGCATCGCGCAGACGGTGAAGGACCTGGCGGACCAGTCCAACGTGCTCGCCCTCAACGCCGCCATCGAAGCGGCCCGCGTGGGCGAGCAGGGCAAGGGCTTCGCCGTGGTGGCGCGTGAGATTCGCAGCCTCGCGTCGCAGTCCGTGCAGGCGACGGGGCAGGTGCGCTCCGCCGTGGATGACACGCGCCAGGGCATCCAGGACGTCGTGGAGCTGGCGCGGCGCGGCGCCGAGCGCATGGGCCGCGGCATGGAGGCCATCCAGGTCTCCGGTGAGAGCCTGCGCACGCTGTCGGGCATGGTGCGCGGCAGCTCGGACTCCGTCCGGCAGATTGCCGCCACCGTGGGACAGCAGGCCGCGGGAGTGGCGCAGCTGTTCACCGCGGTGACGGACCTGACCGCGCTCATGCAGGCCACGCTCGACCGCGTGGACGCCACGCGCGGCGCGGCCGAGACGCTTCAGGCCGTCACCGAGCAGGTGAACGCCGTCATCGAGACGTATCAGAAGCAGGACTGAACGGCCGGCCCTCCAGCGCCTCGATGGCGGCGCGGATGGGCTGGGGCACCGGCACCTTCTCGTGCGCGGCATAGCGCAGCGTGACGATGACGGAGCTGCCGCGCGTGTAGAGCACGCCGTCCTCCTCGCCCGCCACCGCGTGCTCGAAGGTGATGGACGCATTGCCGATGCGCGTGACGCGCGCCCCGGCCACCAGCCGCGCCGGGAAGACGACGGGCCGCAGGTAGTCCGCCTGCGTGGTGGCGAGGATGGGGCCCACTCCGCCCGGCGCGGTGTCCGCCCCCGCCGCCGTCGGCCCCGTCAACCCGATGCGCGCCAGGTAGGCGATGCGGGCGGACTCGAACCACGTGAAGGTGCGCGCGTTGTTGACGTGCCCGAACGCGTCCATCTCGCTCCAGTGGACGGTGAAGGGCACCACGATGGGGAAGCTCTCGAGGGGCGAAGCCGACATGCCCCCAGGGTGCCCGAGCCCGCGCCGCCAGGGAAAGCTATCCCATGCATGCCTCCCCTCCAGGCAAGGGTGGAGGACATGGTAATTCAGGCGTCATGCCTCACCGACCCCTGCTCGCCGCGCTGACGGCCATGGCCCTGGGCACCGCCGCGCTGGCGTGGGCCCGCGACCCGGCGCCCCCTACCTCCGAGCCCGCGCGTGTCGAGCCCGCGCGTCCCAAGCCCGCGCGTGTCGAGCCCACGCGTCCCGAGCCCGCGAATCCCGCGCCGCCGCGCTACCGGGTGTCCACCGCCGAGTCGCCTCGCTACACGATTGCGGGCGGCAAGGGCCACGCGACGCTGATGCTCAACGCGACCACGGGCGCCACGGCCGCGTCGATGTCCGTGCTGGAGCTGGATGCGGGCGGCGAGGTGCCCGAGCACGTGCACGCCACCAGCGCGGAGCTGCTCTACGTCCAGGCGGGCGCCGCGGACATGAAAGTGAATGGGCAGGCGCTGCGCGTGAGCCCGGGGGACGCGGTGTACATCCCCGCGGGCGCGAAGCACTCGGCGCGCGTGGTGACGCCGGGCCCCGCGTTCCGAGCCGTGCAGGTGTACGCGGGCCCCGGGCCCGAGCAGCGCTTCACGCAGGGCCCTCGGGAGGACGTGCGCGATGGCGGGTGAGCCCGAGCTTCGGAACCTGCCCGCCCCGCTGGAGCCCGAGCCCGTCGCGCGGCGCGTGCGCGAGCGAGGCAGCGCCACGGCGACCAAGCCGCACCACCACGCGGACATGGTGCGCTGGCTTCATCCCGCGCAGGTGTTCCGCACGGGGTTGGACGCGCTCGTGTCCACGGTGTTCGGCTCGCGCGCGGACCTGCGGCTCATCGAGGCGGTGGTGCGCCCGCAAGAGCCCTACTTCGACTATTCGAGCGAGGCGGCGCCGAACGGCGAGTTCTGGCTCGACTACGTGTCGGACATCGGGGACGGCTGGGACTCCACGTACACGGTGGCGCGGCTCCTGGCGCTGCCCGAGCTGAACCTGCCGGTGCGCGGCGGCACGGCCGCGCACGCGACGAAGCGCGGCCGGGTGCTCGTGTTCGGCGGAGACCAGGTGTACCCGGGCGCCAGCCGCGAGGTGTACGAGGAGCGCATGGTGCAGCCCTACGAGGCCGCCATGCGCCGCTCGCAGCCGCCGAACCAGCCGGACCTGTTCGTCATCCCAGGCAACCACGACTGGTACGACGGGCTGTCTGCCTTCATGCGCCTGTTCTGCGCGCAGCGGTGGGTGGCCGGGCGTCGCACGCGCCAGAGCCGCAGCTACTTCGCGCTGAAGCTGCCGCAGTCGTGGTGGCTCATCGGCACCGACGTGCAGCTCAACAGCGACATCGACGTGCCCCAGGTCGAGTACTTCCGCCACGTGGCGCAGCAGATGGGGCCCGAGGACCGCGTCATCCTCTGCAACGCGGAGCCGGCGTGGATCATGGCCGCGTCCACGCGGCGCAAGGGCAGCTACCTGGAGAACAACCTGGAGTACCTCCAGGAGAAGGTGCTGGGCCGGCGCATCAGCGTCTTCCTCGCCGGCGACCTGCACCACTACCGCCGCCACGAGGACGCCGCGGGCCGGCAGAAAATCACCGCGGGCGGAGGCGGCGCCTTCCTGCACCCCACGCACGCGCCCGCCGCGCCCGTGCTGCGCGACGGCTACAAGCTCCAGAAGAGCTTCCCGGATGAGAAGACTTCGCGGAAGCTCGCGCGCAAGAACCTGATGCTCATCCGCTACAGCCCCGGGTTCGGCGTCATCACCGGCACGCTGTACCTGCTCATGGCGCTGGCGGCCTACGCGGAGGTGGGCTCGCTGGGCCTGTCGCAGCTCCCCGAGGTGCTGACCGCGGTGGCCAACAACATGGTGAACCGGCCGTGGACGCTCGCGCTGGGGCTCGTCACCATCGGCGGGCTCATCTCGCTGGCGGACGCGGCGTTCGGCAAGTGGCGCGCGCTGGTGGGCGCGGTGCATGGCCTCAGTCACATCCTCGCGGCGTTCCTCGTGTCATGGGGCGGCACGTACCTGACGGTGAGCAAGCTGGGCATCTGCCCGGTGCTCACCGCGGATGGCTCGCATTGCGCGGACGGGTGGATGCACCTGGCCGGCAAGTTCCTCTTCTCGTGCACCTTCACGTTCCTGGGCGGCTTCCTCGTCGGGCCGTTCCTCGTGGGGCTGTACCTGTGGCTGAGCGTCAACGTCTTCGGCGCGCACTCCAACGAGGCGTTCGGCTCGCTCGCCCTGCCTGACTACAAGAACTTCCTCAGGCTGCGCATCGACGCGGACGGACGGCTCACGGTGTTCCCGGTGGGCATCGAGCGCGTGGCGCGCCAGTGGAAGCCCACCGGCGCGGGGCCTGGCTCACCCGCCTTCGACCCGGACGACCCGAAGGCCACCGACCCCGTGCTCATCGAGCCACCGCTGCGCCTGTAGGCGACGGACGCGCGGCGCTGGACTGGTCGCCGCGCGGCATTCGCTGCTAGAGCGAGCCCATGCGCTTCCCTCGCTGCGTGTCCCTGCTCGGCGTGGCCCTGCTGTCCGCCTGCGCCAACACCGCGCCGAATCCCGAGCCGCAACCGCTGTCCCCGAACGCGTCCCTCACCCTCATGCCTCCCGAGGGCGCGGCGTGGCACCGGGGCGCGGTCTTCTACGAGGTCTTCGTCCGCAGCTTCCAGGACTCCAACGGCGACGGCGTGGGAGACCTGCCCGGCCTCACCTCGCGGCTCGACTACCTGCGCGACCTGGGCGTGGATGCGCTGTGGTTGATGCCGGTGTTCGCCTCGCCCAGCTACCACGGCTACGACGTCACGGATTACGAACGCATCCAGCCGGACTACGGCACGCTCGCGGACTTCCAGACGCTGTGCGACGAGGCCCACAAGCGCGGCCTGCGCGTCATCCTCGACTTCGTCATCAACCACACCAGCGCGCAGCACCCGTGGTTCGTCGACTCGGCCGCTTCGCCCACCTCGGCGCACCGGGACTGGTACGTCTGGCGCGACCGCAACCTCGGCTGGAATCAGCCCTGGAGCGTCTACGCGAGCGACCCGACGTGGCACCTGCTCCATGGCGCGTACTTCTACGGCGTCTTCTGGAGCGGGATGCCGGACCTCAACCTCGCCACGCCCGCGGTGCGCGACGAGGTGAAGCGCCTGGCCTCGCTGTGGCTGTCGCGCGGCGCGGATGGCTTCCGCCTGGACGCGGCCCGCTACCTCATCGAGACGGGCGGCGGCCCGGGCCAGTCGGACACGCCCGAGACGCACGCCTTCTGGAAGGAACTCGCCGCGCACGTGCACGCCGTCAAACCCGACGCGGTGCTCGTGGGCGAGAACTGGAGCGACACCTCCGTCATCGCCACGTACTACGGCGACACCACGCGCGTGCCCGGTGGGGACGAGCTGCCCCTCAACTTCAACTTCCCCATGTCCGAGCGCATCATCGCGGCGCTCGGCGCGGGGGACGCGAGCGGCATCGCGGGGAAGCTCATCGACATGGCCGCGCGCTACCCCGTGGGCGTGGCCGACGCGCCCTTCCTCACCAACCACGACATGGTCCGGCTGGCCACCCAGCTCCAGGGCGACTCCCTCAAGCTGGGCACCGCCGCCGCGCTGCTGCTCACGCTGCCGGGCGCGCCCTTCCTGTACTACGGCGAGGAAGTGGGGCTCGCCAACGGCGCGGGCAACAACGACGAGGCCAAGCGCACGCCCATGCCCTGGGACGCGAGCGCGGGCGGTGGCTTCACCTCGGGCACGCCGTGGTACGGCTTCTCCCAAGGCCGAGACACCGCCAACGTCGCGGCCCAGCGCGGCGTCACCGGCTCCCTGCTGTCGCGCTATCAGTCCCTGCTGCGCGCGCGCCACGGCTCGGCCGCGCTCACGAAGGGCGGGCTGAAGCTCCTCACGCCCCCCAACGGCGCCTCGCCCTTGCTTGCCTACGTGCGCTTCTCGGGCGAGGAGCAGGTGCTGGTGGTGCACAACCTCTCCGGCGCGCTCGTCACCAGCGGCGCCCTCCCTGTCATCGGTGACACCGCGGAGCCGCTCTTCACGGACCGGGACGTCCCCGCGCCCACGGGAGGCACGGGCGAGTGGCGCGTGCGCCTGCCCGCCCATGCCACCGGCGTCTGGCGGCTGCGCTGAGCCCGACGCGCGAGATGCGTTCCAACCAGACGACCCGTCAGGTCAGCGCGGATCGAAGCACGTCACGTGGCCATTCGAGGCCGAGCACATGCCGCTCGGCGTCTGGGCGCACTTGACCTCGCCATAATTGGCCACGCAGGCATAGCCGCACGCCGTCGAGCCGTAGTTGCTGAGGCACTGGGCCCGGGGATACTCGGCCCCGTGCTCGCGGCGGTGACCCCTCCTGGGCGGGTCCCAGCACACCACCTCGCCATAGTTGGCGGTGCAGACGCCCTCCTCCGTCTGGGCGCACTTCACCTGCGCGTAGTTCGCCACGCAGTGGTACCCGCAGGCGGTCTTCCCGAAGTTGCTCACGCACCGAGGCTCTTCGGCCCTCGCGGAGACCCCACACAGCAACAGCGCCAACACCACGATGCGGCTCATTCGCTTGCTCCCGAGGAAATGCGGCCCGGGCCGCGCAGACGCACGCGCGGTGCGCTTATTCACGCGCCACGCGACGTCGACAACGCAGGTGCGTCCCGGCATGACGCAAACCCGCCCCCATTCCGCCACCGCCCCAGGCGCACGCCCTCTGGCCCGACATTGGGCCCATGGCTTGCACAAGCGCCCCGGCCGAACGCATCCACCACCTTTGGGGGGCACCATGCCGAGCACGAGCGCATCCGGAACCTGGGTCCAATTCTTCGACATGTGGGGCTATCAGCACGCGTACATCAACTTCACCGGCGCCCAGAGCGTGCCGGAGCTGGACGACTACAACTTCACCCTGTTTGGCTTCAGCTCGCCGAACGGCGCCAAGGTGGGCGACCACATCGAGTCCCTGGTCACCGGCCCCCAGACCTGGCTGATTGTCTACGAGGACGAGGACTACAACGAGAAACACTCGGACAAGAAGAAGCTGTATTTCGGCCCCAACTCCCTGGTGAGCGACCTGAAGGGTCAGTTCAACCTGGGGGACAACATCGACAGCTTCCAGATGTACAGCTCGCAGCCCTCGGGCTGGCCGGGCGTGTCCAAGGCCACCAACGGCACCGTCACGCAGCTCGCGGTGGTCGACGGGGAGGAGACCTTCGCCACGGTCGCCAGCGACATGGAGGACCTGGTCGGCGCGCTCATCAACCTCATCCCAGACATCGGCGGCTTCCTGGGGGACCTGCTGGACATCTTCTGGCCCTCGACCACCAACGTCAACGCCGTGTGGGAGGCCATCCAGCGCTTCGTCGTGAAGGCTGTCTTCACCGGGGTCGAGTCCTCGGTGATGAGTTCCATCGAGGATGAGTTCACGGGCATCCTCAATTCCATCAAGTTGTATCTGAATGACGGGAGCTACGACGAATACGACACCCTGTGCCAGCTCCTCGCGGACCGGGCCTCGTACTTCACGTACAACGCCAACTATCCCGCGTCGCAGTACCCCACGCAGAAGCTGCCGTACACGTCCGCGTACTTCACGGTGGCCCTGGCCATCTACAGCGCGCGCTGGCGCTACTTCGATCAAATCTACAGCTCGGCGCCCTGGTACAGCACCGAGGGCGCCCAGAAGCGCGCGGCCTACCAGCAGGCGGCGGACACCCTGCTGACAGACGCGACCGCCGCGCTGAAGGTGATGGCGAAGCAGGCCTTCCTGGAGCAGCAGGCGTGGGCCCAGGGTCAGAACAAGTTCAACGACGCGGAGAAGTTCCTCTACACGCAGCAGTTCGTCGTCAACGTGCTGGGCTGGCTGAACCTCTCCTACATGTGGCCGTGCTTCGGCTCCACGGGACAGGCGCCGGTCGAGAACTCCGTGCACGCGGTGACGGGTCCGCTGGGCGGCGCGAGGAACGTGTCGGGCGGAGGCCACGAGAAGGACGCCGCCACCAACGACCAGGACGTCACCCGCATCCTGCTGCGCTCGGGCAGCCGGGTGGACTGCCTCCAGATTTGGATTGATGGCGTCCAGCAGCCGATGCGCGGCACGGCGAGCGGCAGCGACGTCTGCGACGTCACCCTCTCGGCGGGCGAGTACGTCATCGCGGCCTTCGGGTACGGCGGGAACATCGACTCGGGCTCCATCAATCAAATCTACCTGCGCACCAACCTGGGCCGGCAGTTCGGCGGCGGCGCGCCGGCGAGCACGATGTTCCAATCCCTCTCACCCCAGGGTGTCGGCGCGTGCCTGTCTGGATTCACCAGCGCGCTGCAGGGCTCCACGCTCAACAGCGTGTCGTTCATCTGGCGCTTCGAGACGCCCACCACGCCCGGGTTCAACCCCATCGCGTGGCTGGACCTCCCCGGGCTCACGGGCGGGTAGCCCCGCGCCTCACAGCGAGGGGAACGCCACCACCACGGAGCCCAGCTTGACCAGGTCGTAGGTCTCCACGCGGGTGAGCAGGTTCTTCTTCTGCGCGACCAGTTGCACGCGGAAGTCGATCTGCCGCGCCTCATGGTCCAGGAGCGCGTAGACCACGTAGAACCGCGCGCTCCGGACGCTCGTGTCCGGGTCCACGCTGAGCTGGACGTCGTTGGGGTCACTGCTGCTGTCCACCACGCACTTGAAGCCAGCGAGGGCATGCTCTCGCTGGGCCTCGGCGGTGGTGCGCGCCTCGTGGCGGATGAGGACCTTGTTGTCCTGGAACTTGTACCAGAGGCTGCAGCCACTCAGGTCCGCGGTGAAGAAGTACTCGATTTCGGCGGACGCCAGGCTGATCTCGCAGCGGGTGAAGGCGCCGTTCGCCCACGGAAGGTAGTGGGCGTTCGGCGTGGTGCTGACCGTGAGGGCGGCAATCTCTCGGTCGGTCACCTGCTTCCCATCCCCGTCGCGATCCGTGAACGCGACCGCGAAGTTGCCCGAGCCGGGTGAGGGAACGGGCCCCACGATGAGGGGCTTCTGCTTCGCCTTGACCGATGTATTGCCCATGAGTTGCCCGCCCCAGATGTACGGCGCCTCGCCGGACGCTAGGGAGGCTTCCCAGGACGGTCAAGGCACCCAGGCCTCGCGCTCAGTCGCGATCCGGAGCGCCCAGCGGAAAGTAGTGCCGGTAGGGTCGCGCCTCGTTGACCGCGCGCGCGAAGGAAGGCCGCGCCAGCAATCGCTTCCGGTAGGCCCACACCTGGGTGAAGTCCTCCGCGATGGGGTGAGTCCAGTCCGCGTAGAACAGGAATGGCGCGGCACCGCAGTCCGCCAGGCTGAAGTCATCACCCGCGGCCCACGTGCGGCCCACCATCCGCTGGTCGAGCCAGGCGTAGGCGGACTCAAGCTGCTTGCGCGCCTCGGCCACGCCATACGGGTCGCGGTTCGGCTCGGGGCGGATCCGATCGAAGACCACCCGCTGCTGGGGCGTGGAGATGTAGTTGTCGAAGAACCGGTCCATCATCCGCACCTCCAGCGCGGCCTTGGGGTCCTGGGGCAGCAGCCGCACGGGTCCCGGGTAGTAGAGCTGGAGGTACTCGATGACGCAGGTCGCCTCGATGATGGTGCGGTCCCCATCCACCAGGAGAGGGATGCGCTTCAGCGGCCAGAGCGCCGCGTGTTCCTGCGGCACTCCGGCGTCCTCCATCGAGCGGTAGTCGAAGGGTGTTCCATTCTCATACAGCGCGGTGAGCGCCTTCTGGCAGTAGGACGAGAACGGATGGGAATAGAGCTTCAAGGTCATGGGTGCGCCTCGCGGAAACGAACTGCACTGCCACGTCGAATGAGGCTCTCTGGAATCGACAGGTCCTCGCTCGAATTGTCGGCGCACCCGCCGTGAGCCCCAAGTCCGGGGCTCCGGCGTCTCATCCTCGCGCTACTGAGGATCCCACCCCGCGTTCACCGTCATCCGGTCGAGCGCCCGTACCGAGACATACGGCACGAAGCCCGCGGCGCGCGAGCGTGTATAGGCATCCGCGACATGCGCGGCCTGCACCGCGTAGTCCACCGTCAACACCAGCTTGCCGGCCGCGCGCACCCGCGCCGCGTTGGCGCGGTTCTCCGCGCACCAGTCCTGGCTGCACGCCGCGTCGTCGGACCAGTACATGTCCTCCATGGCCAACCCATCGATGGCGGCCAGATAGCCGGCCTCGTCCACCAGTTCGGGAGAGTTCTGGGGCATGACGCGGAAGGACGGCTTGCGCGCCTTCGCGTACTGGCTGACGCGGGTGATGAGCGCCACCATCTTCCGCGCGAGGTCCGCGCGGTTCGTGCCAGCGGCGTTGGCGGCGATCTCTTCGTAGGTGACGATCATGTCCAGGTAGCAACCATCGAAGCCGGCGGCGATGGCCTGATCGATGCGCCCCTGAACGATGGGCCACCAGCGCTCATCCCAGTACTTCACGTACTGCTCGGCGGGCCAGCCGGCCACGGCGCCCAGCTTGAGGTCGGCGGGCACCTGCGGCCACTCCGGCCGGGTGTCCTCGATGGCGCCGATCTCAAAGTACGCGAGCACCTGCTTGCCCGTGGCCTTCACGGCGGCGATCTCGCTGGCGCGGAAGTAGTCACTGGTGCCGTCGCGCGACAGATCGACGACCGCGAGGTCGAACTTCGAGCCGGCGATCTGATCCAGCTTCAAGTTGGCGTAGTTCGTGAGCTGATAGGTGAAGCTGGAGACGCCCGACCACGGCACGGGCGCCGTGCCCGCATCCAGGGCCGTTCCGGCATCCACCGTCGTTCCCGCGTCCACGGTCGTGCCGGCATCCGCGGGCTCACCCGCGTCCGTCCCGCTCGCGGGCTGGACGCGCACGACGAGCAGGTCGAGTTGGGACGAATCCCCCGTCGCGCTGGTGCCATAGCGAACGAGGAAGGGACCGCCGCTCGTGAAGCGCGCCAAGGGGCTGGGCAGCGCCAGCGCCGAGGCCGTCCACTTCCACGAGGTGGCGAACGTGTTGTCACCCAGCGCGACCCACGTGCTCGTCGAGTAGTCCCATGCCTCGAAGGTCCAGCGCATCTCCGCGCGCGAGGGACCTCGGTAGTTGATGCCGACCTCGGCCGCGGACAGCGCGACGCCGGACAGGGACGCGGGCAGCGCGAAGGAGCACGTCACCTGACTGTTGGGAGCGAACTCCACATACTCGGCCCAGCGGTCCTGCGTTCCGGAGAGCGTCTGCGTGGCCAACCCCGCGATGCCCTGTCCGGAGCCGATGCCACCGCGCAGGACCTGGAGGGCTCCACAGGTCAGGACCTGGCCCGCGAGCGGAGCGACCTCGCGCTTGTCTTCCTCGGGCGCATCCGGGGACTGCTGGCAAGCGCTGAGCACGGCCAGCAAAGGCAGTACGAATCGAAGAGCAACGGTTCTCAAAGATGGACTCCTGAGAGGGGGAGGCTCCAGGGGAGATGGAGCCGCACCCGGACGAACCGGGGCGCCCTTCCCTAACCTGAGCGCTCGCCGCAGGCCATGGAAAGACAGACACCGTCGATTGGAACCCATCCGTGACCCGGAAGGTGCATTCCGGGCGGAAAGCTCTCTCAAGGCACCCATGGGCACGCACGTCGGCGCACCTCGGGCACCTCCGTCAGCACAGGCCAAGCGGAGGGCGACTCCCGCTCACTCCTCGACGAACTGCTTGAGGCGCTCGAGCGCCATGTCCCATTGCTGGGAGATGCGGTCGAGGTAATGCCGCGCATCCTCGAGGCGCTTGGGCTCGACTTCCCAGATTCGCTCACGGCCCTCTCGGCTGCTGCGAACGAGTCCCACGTTCGAGAGCACTTGGAGGTGCTTGGCGATGGCCTGTCGGGACACCTGGGACTGCTCACTCATCCGAGCCACGGTCCGAGGCCCGCCCTTGGAGAGCCTGACGAGCAGTTGGAGCCGCGTCTCATCGCCGAGCGCGGCGAACAGGGGCGCGGCGTCCCGCACCTGGGACGCGGCCATCGCGCTAGGCGGCGACATGCTGCTCGATGTTCCGCATCTGCTCGGTCCATCCACCGGAGTTCATGCGGAACGCCTCGTCGCGGCGCCCGGGAGGCAGGCGGTCGAAGCCCGACTCGGTGACGGTGAGCTGGACGCCATCGGCGACAGGCGACAGGCGGAACTCGACCAGCGTCATGGGCTCGGCCGAGTAGTCCACCTTGGGGTCGATGGCGTAGGGATGCCAGCGGTAGGAGAACAGGACCTCGGCGTCCATCCGGTCCACGACGAGGGTGAACCCAAGGTGCTCGTAGCCCGGGTAGGTGAGCTTGCCGTGGCTCTCTCGGCCCGGGACAAAGGGACCGTCGAGCTTCACGCGAAACCACGTCCCGAACTCCTCGGAGTTCGTGAGGGCTCGCCAGACGCGTCCCTGGGACGCGCGCAGCAGGGTCGACTTCTCGATGCGGTCGGTCGTGCTCATATGCAACCTCCTGGTTGCACATTGCATCCTCCCGCCACGAAGCGCAACCCTCCGGTTGCACTCTCCGACCAATCCCGAACCAGACCAAGGGGGCCCATGGGCTGGCCTGCATTCCCAGGCCGCTCAGACGCTCCGACTCAGCCTCACGGGAAAGTCCGTCCCCAGCAGCTCACGCCAGGACTCCAGGGCCAAGGACATGTTCCCCTGATGCTCCATTTCCACAGCCCGGATGGCCTTGCGTGAAGCCTCGGTGAGTCGCTGCTGGTCCTGCTGGAGATAGCCGAGGTCGATGCCCTCATTGAGCGGCGGCCCTAGGCCTGCGGGCTCAGGACAGCGCTGGCTGATGCGCTCCCGCAGGAGCGTAAACAGCCGGGCCATGTTGTCCGAATAGCCATCATCGGGCGAAAGCGAGTCCCCGCATTCACACACCAGCACCTCCAGAAGGAAGGAGGGGACGGGCTTTCCTCGGAGTTGATTCCAGCGTTTGAGCGACTTGATGAGCGGCTTGAGTTTCATGCCCATGCGCTCATTCGCGGCATTGCAGGCAGCATGATGCGCGCGAGGGTTGCTAGGAATCCATTCGCCCCTGCGCCTGTCGGGAATCCAGTACACCTCCGGATGCTTTCCATCCGCGATCGCCGGAACCACATCAAAACCTATTCCCGTCGTCTTGAACTCAATATTGACCGAGCGATTCTGGATTCTTGCCTGCTTACCGCGAAACTCATCTTCCAGCGCCTCCTTGACCCACAGCAGCATCGCTTCGGGCACAGCCCTGCGCGACCCACCGGCAGAAAAGATGAGGAAGAGATCGATATCGTGGAGCGGGCGAATCGCGGTCTTCCGACCATACGACCCCGACAGGATCGACTCCTTGGGCCCCAGGCGTTGCCGCATCGCATTAAAAACATACTCCTGCTGTCGCTGGGCCTCACGCTCCTCCCCGTCGCGCAACCGGAGGTCCTGCACGAACAGCTCAAATGCTTGCGCCACCGTCAGCATCTCGAAGCCTCCCTCTGACATGGAAACGAAGGAGGCGCCCGGGATTACATGCCGCCCGCTATTGAACGAATACCCAAGGTGTGGAGACGGAAGCGCCGCGACGCCAGGAGGACCCGGCGAGGCGGCGGTCCGAAGCACACGGAACGCTGAAGCAGCATCCGAGGACCGCGGAGGCTGGGTCGTTCAGACCTCGTCGAACTTTCCGCCTGAACTCCCAGCTGCCTCCAAGGCCTCCTTGACCTCTTCGTCAACAATGATGGGTGTGAGCCAACCCCAAGTCCGAAACACGCGAGCGTCGCCCACCTTCGACTTGTCGATTCGCAGCCCAATCACAGAACGGTACTCCCCGATTCGTTCCTTGAACTCTGGACTTGTGCGGAACTGCACATCCAGCGACGCCTCGTCGTCGATGCAGCGAATCTTCCGAATGACATTGAGCAAGAAATAGGGTCCCGACTCGCCAATAACATCCACAGAAAAGAGCTGAACATCCTTGGGCGCCAGTCTCCGAAAGACAGCGGCAACTCGCTCCGTCACCACAGGTGTGAGACCCACTCCCGCAAACTCGATATCTAGGGCTTTCCCAGGCCGCGCGACCGGGAACCGCAGCCTCTCGGAGATATCAATCGGCAAGCCGTCAGAGAACTTCCAGACATCGTCGACCTCCTGACCATCCTGTCCGATCGGTTCTCCCAGATACCAGCGCCCGTCTATGTATTCATCCGTCCCCAAATCAAAAAATCGTCGTCCCACAGCTTAGTCCTCGACACCTTTGGAAATGAGCTTTCGTAGCGCGGAGCCCTCACTTAAGAGTTCCCGTGCAATCTTTGCAAGTTCCCCCTCAAGCGCAACACGACATGCGGCGGTGCTTCCGCATCGAGCCGTCGCATCATTCAGCCGCGCGAAGACGGCCTTGTCGTACTCGCTGGGGTGCGGTCCCTGGTGCCCTCGAATACGGACTTGGTTGGCAGGGTCGCTGAGCGTCATCCCAGCCTTCTGAAAGATTCTCTCGAAGCGCTGGGTCCACGGTCCACCCGTCGATTCGGAGACGGAGTTCTTGTCCGTGCAGATGTGGTGGATCTTGCCATCCGGGTCGCCCTGAATCCCTCCGCCAGCACCAGCGCTCGCTCCCGCGTCCGCACCAGGGCCGGCCCCCATCGCAACCGCGGCGACTGCCGTCGGAGCGAGCACCACATTCAGCGCCCCAGCCGAGGAGATGGAGATGGCCTGAACCCCACCGGACAGCGCGCCCGACAGGACGAACCCGCCTTCGACTTCCGCCCGCGCCGCCGCCAGCGCGAAGCTCGGCATCTTCGCCCCCTGCGCCGCCATGCCGCTCTTTCCTCCGAGCAACGACAGCGCGACGACAACCAGGACCCGCGCCCCATTGTCGCCGAGCACCTTCCCGAACCGATGCCCCACTCCCTCTAGCTCCGCGAAGCTTGCGGCGTCCCGAGACTCATCCAGGAGGCGCAGGAAGCCTTGGCCGAGGATCCAGACGGGCCCCGTGCCAAGGCAGGCAATCAGCGAGGCCGTCAGCGCCACCGCGATGAGCTTCGTCACGGACTCAGGAGCAACCAGCATCACCAGGGCTGTGCCGATCATCGTCGTGACCCTGGCCCGCAGCGCGGCACCATTCGCCATATCCCTGACGGCATCTCCCACGCCCTCCCAGACCGTATCGAGCGCGAAGTAGAGCGCCAGCATGCGGCGTTCCATGGGGCCCATCGCGAGCCCACCCGTCAGCAATCTCAGGCAAACACTCGGTTCGTGCTGTTGTTGACAGATTCGCTCATACGACGCGGGCGCGGATGCTGCCTGCACACCCATGACCAGCCCTTGAGAAGACGCCAGCAACGAGCGGCGCCCTCCCTCCTGCTCAAGCTGCCTGAAGGCAATGCCCAGCCTCGAATCAAGGACAAACTGGGTCATCGCGAGACTGAACGCCGCCTCGTCAATCTCGACGGGAGGCGTCTCGGAGGGCACGTAGACAATCGGTTTGCCTTGCCCGGTATCCAGCCGTACGACGCGCGTTGTCGCACAGCCGATAGTCAACACCACCAACGCAGCCAGCGCCAAAGCTCTCATGGTCCCCCCAGGACTTCCGCCACCGCGCGGAGAGGGGCGACATAGCAGCCGAGTCTGACAACCTCCATCATCCCTGAGTCGCATCAGGACCTACAGCGTCCAATCAACTCACCGGGGGCCAGATTCCACCCTGTCACCCAACAGGCAACGGTTCGGGTTCATCCAACCAGCGAATCAGGCCTGCTCGTATCGGTACGCGAGGGCGCTGCCGAGCTGCTGGCGGACGAGCCGGATGATGTCGCGTGTGGCCAGCTCGGGGCGTGCGGTGAGTGCCGGGAGGGTGCGATCGACCGCGCCCAACAGCTTCGCCAGGCGTGCCTTCTGGGCGCCGACGTCACTGATGGCACCTGCCAGATGCTCGTTGAGGTCCAGCGCCAGGAGCAACGCGTCGACTGCGCTCCGTCCAGGGCCTTCACGCAGGCGTCGCTCGAGAAACGCCGCCTCCGAGCCTGCCACGGCCGGCTTGCGCGCGGCGGCCGGCAGCGTCGGAAACAACTCGGCGAAGAGCGGGTGCTTGCGATCGTGCGGATCGTACACGTCCTTGGCCAGGAGCATGCCCAGGCGCGCCTCCGCCTCATCCCCCGTCTCCCGCGTCGCCTTCAGCAGTTCAAGGTAGCGCTCTTGCGGAACCCCTTCGTTGCGGAGCAGGGCCAGTACGGCATTCGCCTTGCCCGTCGACTGTGTGTACACGCGCGTCGTGGCCGCGGCATCGAGTTCCATGAACACGCCCGTGAGCAACGACAGCGGGGCGGACACCTTGCCGCGCAGCATGCGAGGCTCGCGCGGCAGGCGGAGTTCGAGCGTGCCCTTCTTCAGGGTGACCTTGCCCAGCTTGGGGTCGACCGCAGGCAGATGCATGACCATCGCCCGCATCCATTCCAGGAATGCGTCGACCATTGCCTTGTTGCTACCTTGAGGTGTGGCCACGTTCTCTCCGCTCGTACGTCTCGCGTTGTCTGGCGCCCGCTCGTTGAGACCTCCGATGAGGCGCGCTCCAGTTGATTCCTTCCCCAGCGGCTCCCACCGGGACGGCCGCGATGATAGGGCTCCCTCTGGAGACTGACCACGCAATGACCCACTCCCAATCCCTGCTCCTTGCCTGGGTGCTCGCCGTTCTGGGCACGAGCGCTCCAGCAATCGCCTCGACCCAGGAAACCCCAGGGAGCGATGTCTCGTGGGTCGGCACCTGGACAGCTTCTCCACAGCCACCCAGGGCCCATTCTCCAAAGCGGTACGAGAACCAGACCCTGCGCCTCATCGTGCACACCAGCTCGGGTGGCTCAAAGGTGCGGATTCGACTGTCAAATACATTTGGCCAGGATCCCGTGTTCATCGGTGGCGCCCACGTCGCCCTCCGGACTGTCGACGCCAGCATCGCGCCGGCTTCCGACCGCCTGCTCGCGTTTGGCGGACGCGCGTCCATCGAGATTCCCGCGGGGGCAACCGTGGTGAGCGATCCAGTCGGTCTGGAGGTCCCGCCCCTGTCGGACGTCGCGGTCAGCCTCTTCCTCCCGAAGGCCACTGAGGCGACAACGTCGCACCACCTGGCATTGCAGACGAGCTACGTCTCGACCGCCACGGGTGACGCCTCGGCGGCCGTGAACTTCCCGGTCGCCAGCACGAGCACCTCGTGGCCCTTCCTCACGGGTGTCGATGTCGTCGCTTCATCTCAATCCTCCGCGATTGTCGCGTTCGGCGACTCCCTCATCGATGGCGACGGCTCCACCGAGGATGCCAATCAGCGTTGGACCGACCTGCTGGCCAGACGGCTGCAGAAAGAGGCGCCTCGGGGCACGACCGTGAGCGTCCTGAACGAAGGCATCATTGGCAATCGGCTGTTGAACGACAGTCCCCGACACGCCAGGAATCCGGCCGGGCCCCTCTTTGGCCCCTCGGGACTGGCCCGATTCGAACGCGACGTGCTGACTCAAGCCGGCGTCAGGTGCGTCATCGTAGGAATTGGCCTCAACGACATCGGCCTTCCGAGCACGTTCGCGCCTGCATCCGAGCGGGTGAGCGCCGAGGAGATGATCTCCGGCTATCGCCAGTTGATTGCACGCGCCCGGAAAGAAAGAATCCGGATCGTCGCCTCAACCCTCCCCCCGTTCGAGCATGCAACCATCGTCGCCGGCTACTACACGGCGAAGAAAGATGCGCTGCGCCGAACGGTCAATGACTGGATACGAAGCAGCGGCGAGTTCGATGCGGTGATTGATTCCGATGCCGTGTTGCGTGACCCGAGCCATCCCGCGCGGCTGCTGGCGCGCTATGACAGCGGCGACCACCTGCACCCCAATGATGCGGGCCAGGCCGCCATCGCGACCGCGATCCTCCTCCCGTCGCTCGGGCTCGAGTAGTCCCTCTGCCCCAGGGCATCGGACAGTGAGTGTCGCGCCGCGGCTCAGTGCGTGACTTCCGCCTCCGTCGGCGCCGTCTCTGGCACCGCCGCGCTCGCGGCGGGCGTGGGCACCACCGCCGGCCAGAGCGACTTCGCGGGGCCCAGCACGTCCTCCTGCGCAATCCCAGACGGGACCAGCAGGTCCACCACCGGCGACTGGTCCGGGTCCCCCGTGCGCGCGCCTCCGAAACGCGCCTCGGACACTCCGGGCCCAATCCCCATCACCATCAGCCCCGCGCCCTGCTTGTCATTGCCGCCCAGCAGGCTCAGCTCCACCTTGCGCTCCAGCGACGCCCCCGTCACCGCCACCGCGTAGCCCCACTCCGCTCGCGCGTGCCCGCCCAGGAAGGCGTCCGGCACCTCGAACGTCACCGTGCGCCCGCTCACCTGGATGCGCGTGGCGAAGAACACGCGCGCGTCCACCTCCTGGTCCGCCACCTCCTCCAACCGCCGCTCCTCCTTCCCCGACACCGGACCGTGCTCGGCGCGATGCGCCTCCAGCGCCACCTGCCGCCAGCGCTTGTGCAACAACTCCCGCGCCTCATACGGACGCGGCGTCAGCACCAAGGCCTTGTCCCACGCGGACTCGGGCGCCAGCGACAAGCCGCGCCCCGGCAACGTGTCCGTCCGCCCCGAGCCCGCCACGCGGTCCTGGTCCACGTAGATGTCCACGTTGAACGTGTAGAAGCCGTGGCGCGCCACGTCCGCCAACGTCCCGCCGCCAATGTCCACCGTGTGCGCCCGCGTCGGCTTCGCGATGGGATGCGCGAACGTCACCTCGAAGCGCGTCCCACCCTCCATGCCCAGCGCCTGCACCGACACCACGTCCAGGTCGCCTCGCCCCAGGTCCGTGCGCACCGGATAGACCAGCTCTCCGTCCCCGTGGTCATCCCCCACGGGGTCCTCCAGCCGGAACAGCAGGGGCTCGCCCGCCCGTCGAGAATGGCAGGCGGTGCTCAACGTGGAGGCCAGGATGAGCGCGGGCAGGGCTCGGCGGAACGGGGACATGGCGGGGACTCCTCGGCGTGCGGCTCCCTGGACATGCCCGGGGCGCGGCCTGAACGCAAGGAGCCCGGCGCGTACGAGGGCGCACCGGGCTCCTGAAACCACGTGCCGCTTCAGCGAAGGACTAGAACTGCGCCTTCATGAAGGCCTTCATGCGCAGCTGGGTGAACTCGCGCTCCTCCATGCTGTTCCACCCGCCGAAGCGGTTGGTGAAGCCCGCCGAGCCCACCTTCACGTGGTGGTCCGCGGAGATGGTGTCGTCCGCGTACTGCGTGACGAAGCCCGTGCCGAAGTCCGGCTTGTACGTGCCGAACGCGTACTGCCCCTCGAGGCCGAACTCCACGCCCGACAGGATGTAGCGCGCGCGCACCAGGAGCTGGTTCTTGTTGTGCTTGCCGGACGCCATCTCGTGCAGGTTGTACGCCTGGAACGCCGTGTTGCCGTCCAGCAGGTCCGCGAAGAACTTCGAGTAGCTCGCGGACACATACAGGTCATCCGTGAACTGGTAGCCCGCGCCCGCCGTGAAGGTCGTGTAGTCCAGCACGCGGTCGTCGTCCGCGATGTTGTCGAACGGCTTCCACTGGTAGCCCGTCTGTCCCTGGCTGTTCGTGATGACGCCCGGGTTGCTGTACAGGCCCGAGGTGCTGTTGCCCGTGCTGTAGTCATTCACGAGCGAGTTGTCGCAGCCGCTGCCATCCGCCGCGCACGCGCCCGCCTGGTACGGCAGGAAGCGCGGGTCGTTCAGGCGCTTGTCCGTCTCGTGGATGTACTTGAAGCGACCAAACAGGTCGATGCCCTTGGCCACGTCCAGCACGTACTTGGCGCGCACCGCCACGATGTTGGTGCGCTTGTCCTGGAACGGCTGGAAGATGGAGCGGAAGTTGTGGCCCACGCCCGTGTCCAGCTCCGCGCCGGGGTACTGCGTCGCGTTGAGCGGCTGGCTCGAGTCTCCATACGCCTGCCAGTTCTGGCCGTAGGTGATGAACGAGTACTCGCCCGACAGCTCCAGCGCACCGTGCGTGTACACCGGGTTCGCCGTCACGCCGCGCCAGCCGATGACCGACTCGGCGAACGGCTCGTCGAAGTCCGTGAAGTCGTTGTCCACGTTCACGGTGGCCACCTGCTGGCCCTCGCTCGTCCAACCGCCGTAGCCAATGCGGGTGGGGTTGCCCTTGAACACGCCGTAGGACGCGTTGGACGGGCCCGGGAACGCGAAGCTGCCGTCGTGGCCCTCGGTGAGCAGCACGTCCGCCTCGCGGCGGCTGGCCATCACGGAGGTGTAGTTCTTGCCAATGCTGAACAGCTGGAGGTTCAGCGACAGGCCCATGTCCAGCGGGTCGTTCAGCGCCGCGTTCAACATGTACGTCTGGTCCGAGTGCCGGCCGGCAATCACGGCCGAGTAGCCGCTGATGCCATTGAAGTTCGCCGCCGAGAGAATCGGATCCGCGTTGGAGTACGACGTGTAGAACGCGGCGCGCACGTCCATCCACGAGCCCACGTGCACGCCGGCCTTCAGGCCGCCCACGCCGTTGCGGTAGCGCGGCGTCAGCGAGCGACCGTCGTCGACGTTGTTGTCGCTGGTGCGGACCTCCTGGTCGTTCGCGTAGTCGAAGATGCCGCCCAGGTCGACCATCTCATTGACGGTGTACTTGGCCTGGAAGCCATACACGGCGTCGTTGGCGTGGAAGAGGCCGGTGCTGAAGCCCGGGCCCGCCCACAGACGGGGCAGCGCGATGCGCGCCGCGTCCCACGTCAGCTTGCGCTCGAACGCGGAGCCCTGGAGCAGCACGGCCTGGGCGTTGTCGCGGTCGATGTAGCGGATGCGGCCAATGACAAACGGGTCGAACTGGCCCAGGTCGTTGGAGCCGATGACCGCCGTGTCCACCAGGTAGCCCGGGCGGAGCGTGACGGACATGCCGCGCAGCTTGATGTACTGGTTGGAGCGCGGGTCGAACTCGCCGCAGTCCCCCGCGACGCAGGGCTTGCTCGGGTCACCGCCGAAGCCACCAAAGTTCGTCCAGAAGTTCTGGTTGAAGCGGCTGTGAATGCGGCCGTTCACCTCGACCTGCGGAGACACCTTGGCGTTGAGGAGCAGCTCCAGCTCCGTGCCAATGCCGTTGTCGCCATAGCCTTCACCGGGGACCGTGGTGAAGTTGTACATGGCGCCCTGCTCCTGCATGTTGCCCAGGAGCCACTTCGTATAGGTGGTACCACCGATGGTCAGCTTGGGACCGCTGTCGTCGGCCAGAGCCGCCGCGGGCACGAGCGCCACCACCGCGGTGAGCGCACACGCTCCCCGCACCGCATGCTTGCGAATCTTCATATCGTTCCTGAAAACCTTCCCTCAGATGTTGTGACCGAGAGGGTTTCCCCTCTCCCGAGCCACCTCGACAAACCGAGGCAGCCCTCCCCAGGTGTCAAAAGCGAGTGCGGACTACTTCGTCTCGGCGTTGGCGGCGGGCTTCTCCGTCGCCGGAGCCGCGGGCTTCTCCGTCGCCGGAGCGGGAGCCGGTGCCGGGGCCGCGGGGGCCGCCTGCGCCGCCGCGGGCCGGTTGCCCACCATCTTCAGCGTGGCCTTCTTCGTCGCGGTGCCGTCCGCCGCGCACTCGTAGGTCAGCATGTCGTGCTGGGCCTTCACCTCGGACGCGTCGCCCTTGCCCTCGCCCGCGAGGACGTCAATGGCGTGCGGGTCGCAGTCTCCGTCGGTGCCGCCGCCAAAGCGGTGCTGGCCCTCGTACTCGTTCACCTTGCGGGTGAGCAGGTCATTGCCCGCGGGGAAGCCCTCGTTCGACTGCATCACCACCTGATAGCGCCACTGCGACGGGTCACCGGCGCCCAGGTCCGCGGCGTCCACGGTGGCGGTGATCTTCTTGCCGGAGCCCTTGGCGCGCAGCGGAACCACGACCGAGTCCTTCATGGCCGCGGCCTTGGTGTTCACCTCGTTGCGCACGCGCGACGAGCCCTGCGGCGAGATGACGACGACCTTGTCCCAGGCGTCCGCCGGGTCGAACGCGACGTTCAGGCCCGGGGGGCTGTCCGTGCGGCCGCTGCCGGGCTTGCCGTCGGTGTCGATGAAGACAAACACCTCCTGGACGGAGAAGCCGGAGCCCATGCGCCACGGGTCCTCGAGACCCGAGTTCACGCCAATCACGAAGTCCACCTTGGAGCCGGACTTCTCCACGGTCAGCTCGGTCAGGTCGAACGAGCCCTTCTTGTACACGGGGTCCGTCGGGTAGACATACTTGCCCGGGCCGTTGTCGTCGCCCGTCGGGTCCTTGAAGGTGACCTTGTCGGCCGCCAGCGCCGAGCTGCCCGCCAGCGACGCGGCGAGCGAGAGGATTGCGATACGGGAGTGCTTCATGGTGGTGCGGCTCCTTGCGGGGGGAGAAACAAGTGGGCGCTAGCCCTTGACGCTTCCAGCGGTGAGACCGGAGACCAGGTACTTCTGAAGAAAGAGGAAGAGGACGACGACCGGCACCGAGACGAGGATGGCGCCCGCGGCGAAGTAGCCCCACTGCTGGCTGAAGCCGCCCACGAAGAAGCGCAGGCCCACGGGCGCGGTGTACATCGCCTCCTGGTCCATGAACGTGGCGGCGAGGATGAACTCGTTCCACGCCGTCATGAAGCTGAAGAGCGCCGTCACGGACAGCGCGGGCTTGGCCAAGGGCAGGATGATGCTCCAGAAGATGCGGCTGACGGACGCGCCCTCCATCAGCGCCGCCTCCTCCAGGTCCTTGGGGATGGTGTCGAAGTAGCCCTTGAGCATCCACACGCTGAAGGGAATGGACGTGGTGGCGTAGACGATGATGAGCCCCAGCCGCGAGCTGCCCAATCCCAGCCACTGCACCAGGATGATGTAGAGCGGGATGAGCATCAGCGTGCCCGGGAACATCTGCGACACCAGGAACGCCATCAGCCCCGCGCGCTGGCCGGGGAACTTGAAGCGGCTGAAGGCATACGCCGCCGTGCACGCCACGAAGACACCCACCACGGTGGTGCCCGTGGCGATGATGATGCTGTTGAGCACCCACTTGGCGAAGGGCTGATCCGTCAGCACCGACGTGAAGTTGGAGAGCGACCACGTCTCCGGCCACGGGATGACGGCGCGCAGCCGGTCCATGGCGGTGGGGGACTCGGGCAGCGTGGAGATGGCCAGGCTCTGGCGGCCGGAGAACGCCAGGCTCACCACCCAGAGGATGGGGTAGAGCGTGAAGAGGGTGAAGCCGAGCAACAGCACGTGCAGCGGCAGGTGCGGCACACCCTCGCGTCGTGACGAGAAGAGCGCCATGGGTTACGCGGCCTCCGTGGCGCGGCTGACCCGGTTCTGCGCCAGGCTGTAGAGCAGCAGGATGCCGAAGATGATGGTCGCGTAGGCCGCCGCGTAGCCGTACCGGTAGCGCTGGAAGGCGAACTTGAAGGCCTGCGTCACCAGGATTTCGGTGGAGTTGCCCGGGTCGCCCGCCGTCACCAGGAAGATGATGTTGAACATGTTGAACGTCCACACCACCGACAGGATGACGGCCGGCACCAGCGCGGGCCGCAGCGCGGGCAACGTGATGGCGGTGAACTGCTGCCAGCGATTGGCTCCGTCCACGCGCGCGGCCTCGTAGAGCTCCGCGGGGATGGACTGGAGGGCGCCCAGTGACACCACCATCATGAACGGGAAGCTCAGCCACCCGTTGGTGGCCAGCGCCGTGAGGAACGAGGTGGTGGGCGAGTCGAACCACGACACCCCCTGCCCGCCAAACATCCGGATGACGTGATTCACCACGCCGAACTGCTGGTGGAACATGCCCTTCCAGATGAGCGCGGTGATGTAGTTGGGCATGGCCCACGGCAGGATGAGCACCACCCGGTACACCGGCCGCAGGCGCAGATTGGGCACGTTGAGCGCCAGCGCCAGCACCAGGCCCACCGTCACGCCGATGGCCACGTTGGTCACCGTCCACACCACGGTGAAGAACAGCGTGTAATAGAAGTTGAGGTAGTTGAAGACGAGCGAGCCATCCGCCGCCCGCCGCGCAATCTGGAAGTCGCCCAGGATCTCGACGTAGTTGCGCAGGCCGACCCACAGCTCCGACAACGGCAGGTGCGTGTTGTAGAGGTTCGCGTCCGTGAACGACAGCGCGATGCCATAGCCAAACGGGAAGAAGACCAGCAGCACCATGCCCACCAGCGCGGGCAGGATGTATGCGTAGGCCTGCCGGTGCTCCTTCAGCGTGGCGACGGTGTGGCGCAGTCCGCCCAGGCCCACGTACAGCAACAGCGCGAGCCCCAGCACGCCGAGCAACCCGAGCGCGCGACGGGCCTCGCCGCGCACCTGGGCCACGCGCGTGGCGAGCACCGCCTCCACGGGCTGGCCCGCGTCCGTCAGCAGCCCCAGCGGACGGCGCAGGGCGTCCGCGTCCCAGGCAGCGGGCGTGAGCGCGGGCTCGGTCCGCAGCCCTTGAGCGGACAGCAGGCCTTGTGCGCGCGCGGCGCGCTCGCGCAGCTCGGCGCCCACTGCGTCCTGGGTCCCGCGCAGCTCATCCGCCAGCGTGCGCAGGGAGTGGACCGCGTAGCCCCCCAGTCCCGCCACGAAGAGCACGGCCGCCACCGCGGCGAACACGCGCTGGCGCCGCACCCGGAAGCCCACCCCTGTGCAGACCACGAGCGGCAACAGGAAGGCGGCCAGCGCCTCGGCGAGTCCGCTCCGGCCCACGGGAGACACCGGCGGAGTCATCACCTCCACGGAGCCCACCACCGCGCCGTCCACCTCCACGGGCGCGGACAGCAGACGTCCCCCTGAAGGCAGCGTCTCGGCTTCCACCTCGGGCTTGCGCGCCCCCCCCTCTTCGCGGTTCGTCTCCACCGCGGCGCGCAGCCGCTGGCCTCGGTCGTAGAGCGGCTTCTCGTCGCGCGACAGCCGGCGCGGGGCCACCTTGTCACCGGTGTCCTCGGGGAAGGTGGAGGCCTCCAGCCGGATGCCGCTGAACGCGATGACGCGCACGGCGGCGCCCGCGGGCAGGGGCCAGTCCTTCACCACGGCGCGCACCGCATCGCCGGAGCCGCCCGCGCGCTGGACCATCTCCGCGAGCGAGAGCAGGGCCACGCCCGCGCGGCGCTGCTCACGTTCCACCGCGCGCTCCTCACTGGCGCGCGCGAGCAGCCCGTTCGCCAGGAACAACGACAGGCCCAGCGTGAGCGCGAGCCCACCCAGCACCCGGCCTCGGTGGAGCGAGGACGCGGGGCCGCCGCTCGCGCCCGTCAGGAGGACGTCCCCCTGTTGCCCGGACACGACGCCGGAGCCCGGTCCTCCCAGGCCACCCGCGGGCTGCTGTGGTGCGTTCGTGCTCACCCCGTCCTCACTTCTTCCGCAGGTTGGCGACGTCCTTCGCCACGGCCTTCTGGGCCACATCCATGGCGGCCTTGGGCGTGGAGGCCTTCTTCACGATGGCGTTCATCGCGCTCGTCGCGGGGGACCAGACCATGCTCATCTCCGGCACGTTGGGCATGGGCACGGCCACCTCGACCTGCTCGCGCATGGCCTTGAGCTGCGGATCCGCGGCCACCTTCGCGTCCGCGTAGACCGTCTGATTGGACGGGCTCTGGCGGCCCTCCAGGGCCAGCGTCCTCGCGGAGGACGCCTCGGTGAGGAAGCGCGCGAAGTCATACGCCGCCTCCTTGTTCTTGGACGGCGCCGCCACGTACACGCCCTCCACCGTCATCCAGGGAGACATCGGCTTGCCGCCGGCCTCGTCCAGGACGGGCAGCCGCGCCAGGCCGTAGTCCACGCCCTTGGCGACCTCGCCCAGGAACCAGGGGCCGGAGAACACCATGGCCGCCTTGCCCTCGTTGAACAGCGCGGTGATGAGCGCCGTGGACGGCTCGGTGGGGACGATGCCGTCCTTCTCCAGCCACTTCATCATCAGCTCGAGCGACTTCACGTTCTGCGGCGAGTTGAGCGTGGGCGTGACGTTGGGCCCGAAGACGCCCCCGCCAAAGCCATTCATCAGCGCCGCGTGGTAGTAGAAGTCGGAATAGGCATACGCCAGTCCGAAGCGGCCCGCCTTCTTGTCCGTCAGCGTCTTGGCCAGCTTCACCAGCTCGCCCGTCGTCTTGGGCGGCACCGGCACCAGCTTCTTGTTGTAGATGAGCGTGATGACCTTGTAGTTGAGCGGCAGCCCGTACGTGGTGCCCCGGTAGGTCATCGCCTCCATCGTCGAGGGGATGAAGCGCTTCTTCGTCGCGTCATCCAGGTAGAAGTCGATGGGCTCCACCGTGTTGCCGGACTCAATCCATCCGCCCAGCCGGTCCTGCGCGAAGATGAAGAGGTCTGGTCCCTTGCCGCGCGGCACGGTGGCGGAAATCTTGTCCGCGTATGCGTCGTAAGGGACGGCCAGCGTCGTCACCTTGATGCCCTTGGCGGCGTTGGCGGCGTTGTACTCCGCCACCACCTTCTCCAGCGCGGCCTTCTCCTCGGCGCGGTAGGCGTGCCACAGGACCAGCTCGGTGGCGGCGAGGGACGGCAGTGGCAGCAGGCCCAGCGCGCACAGGCACAGGGCCGCGACCAGGGTTCGCACGGTTGTCATTCCAGGGTCTCCAATGTCGGGGGGCTCAGACGGCGAGGCGCCGCTCGGTGGCGGCATCGAAGAGGTGCAGGGAGTCCAGCTCCACGGCCACGGGCAGCAATGCACCCGTCGCGGGTGACTCCCGAGGCGGCATGCGGAAGACGAGCGGGTTGTCACCCAGGCGCGCGTGGACGATGAGCTCGTTGCCCAGCGGCTCCACCAGCTCCACGCGGGCCTCCACCTGGGCTGTCTCACCGCGCGCGCGGGCGTCACCGGCGATGAGCTGATCCGGCCGGATGCCCACCTTCAGCGCGGTGCCGCCCTTGCCCGCGGTCAGCGCGCGCAGGGACTGGGGCACCGGCAGGCGGAAGCCCTCGCCCTTCAGGCCCGCGCCATCCGCTTCCAAGGTGGCGGACAGCAGGTTGATGGGCGGCGTGCCGATGAACTGCGCCACGAAGACGTTGGCGGGCCGCTCGTACACCTCCAGCGGCGTGCCGAGCTGCTGAATCTTGCCCTCCTTCATCACCGCGATGCGGTGGCCCATCGTCATCGCTTCAATCTGGTCGTGCGTGACGTAGACGGAGGTGACCTGGAGTCGGCTCTGGAGCTTCTTGATCTCCGAGCGCATCTGCACGCGCAGCTTCGCGTCCAGGTTGGAGAGCGGCTCGTCGAAGAGGAACACGGAGGGCTTGCGCACGATGGCGCGCCCCAGCGCCACGCGCTGCCGCTGTCCGCCGGAGAGTGCCTTGGGCTTGCGGTCCAGGAGGTGCGCGATGCCCAGCACCTCCGCCGCCTCGCTCACCAGCCGGTTCATCTCCGGCTTGGGCGTCTTGCGAATCTTCAGCCCGAACTCCATGTTCTCCCGCACCGTCATGTGCGGATAGAGCGCGTAGTTCTGGAACACCATCGAGACGTCGCGGTCCTTGGGCGGCAGGTCATTCACCGCCCGCGCGCCAATGGAGATGGTGCCGCCGGAGACCTCCTCCAGGCCGGCAATCATTCGCAGCGCCGTGGACTTGCCACAGCCGGAGGGGCCCACGAGGACCATGAACTCCTGGTCGCGAATCTCGAGGTTGAGCCCCTCGATGACCGACACGTCCCCGTATCGCTTCGCCACGTCCTTGAACCACACGCCGGCCATCAAGCCCTCCCCGCGCGACCCAACAGAGAACCGTCACATGCCCCCGCCACGCCGAGGCCGCTCATTGGGGGTGCCCCACGATTCGCGTGGACAGCGGCTCCAGCACCAGCTCCAACGTGGGGCCCGTGCTGACCCGCCCTGTGTTCAGCAGGTCTTCCACGACGACCTGGTCCCAAGCCGGAGGACGGGGCACCGACACGGTGGCGCGCGTCTCGCCCCGGTTCACCGCCACCAACACCGCGTCCTGGGTCTCCGGGTCCGTCCTCAGAAAGACATACACATCGCCCTCGGTGGACAGCGCCTGATGCGTGCCCCGAGACAACGCCGGATGCGCGCGCCGCACGGCGATGAGCCGGCGGTAGAAGTCGCGCAGGCGCTCGTCTCGCACGAGCCCCGCGCCCGGCTTCACCGCGCTCGAACCCCAGGGCATGTCTCCACGATTGGCGGGCCAGTCTCCACCGGGGCGCGCGACCTCCTCGCCGTAGTAGATGACGGGGATGCCCGAGGTGGTGAGCTGCAACGCCGCCGCCAGCTTGAAGCGCGCCAGGTCTCCCCCGAGCTGATGCAGCGCCCCGTCCACGTCATGCGAGGACAGGAAGTGCGCCAGGTGGTGACCCGCGCGCACCTTGCTCCGCGACTGGAGATACCGGTCGAACGCGATGGCGCGCCCGCGCCCCTGCACGAAGCCCAGCACGCTCCCCTGAAAGGAGAAGTCGAAGCCGGCGTCCATCTCGTCGCCCTCGAACCACGCGTCCAACGTCTGCGCGTCGCCGCCCCACACCTCGCCCAGGAGGAAGAAGCTGGGTGATACCTCCGCGCGCGTCCGGCGGCGGTGCTCCTTCCAGAAGTCGTGCGACACATGCTTCACGGTGTCCAACCGGAAGCCATCCACCCCCGAGCGCTTCGCCCAGTCGAGCTGCGCGTCGAGCAGGTAGCGCGCCACCTCGGGCTGCTCCGTCTTGAAGTCCGGCAGGCCCGAGACACACGACGTGACATCGTCCTGTCCGCAGGTGCCCGTCTCCTCGGAGCGAAACCACCCCGGGTGGTCCTTCAAGTAGCGCGAGCCATAGCCCGCGTGGTTGTAGACGACATCCAACAACACACGGATGCCTCGCTGATGACACGCCTCCACCAGCGCCTTGAAGTCCTGCTCGGTACCGAAGCGCGGATCCAACTGGTGGAAGTCATCCGCCCAGTAGCCGTGATAGCCCCAGTCCGGGAAGCCCGCGCCCGTGACGAACCCGTCGATGTTCTTCACCAGCGGCGTGAGCCACAGCGCCGTCACGCCCAAGGAAGACAGCTCATCCAGACGCGCGGTGAGCCCCTTGAGGTCTCCCCCATGAAAGGCCCCGGGCGCCGAGACATCCACCTTCGCGTTGTTGGAGGCGTCCCCGTCCGCGAACCGGTCGAGCACGACGAAGTACAAAACCTCGTCCGCCCACCGCCGCTCCGGGGCCGTGGGCTGGCGCGATGCGCTGGCGGCCTGCGCCACCGGAGGCGCGGCATCCACCGGGGTAGGTAGGGACTCAGCGGCCCCGTGGGCGCACCCCACCAGGCACGCCGCGGCGAGGCCAGGGAGCACGCGCCGGGTCCTTCCGAGGCGCCGGGGAACGTTCGTTTTCCGGCGAGAGCTGCGTTCGGCCATGGGCGGCGCACTGTACCGAACAGATTCCATCCCGGTGAAGTTCTCGCGGAACTTTTGCGGCGTACCGCTCCACTCTCCGAGGGGGCCGGACCCTCTCGGTGACGGGCGCGTCACACGACGCAGCGCGGCATCCAGGTGGGCCAGCGGGGGCCCAACCTCGCTTTGAAATAAATTCGAGTTTTACCGTCAATCAAGACTGGCCCGACATCCAACCGTCCGGCCTTGGAGGTCGTCCTGAACCCCTCTCTCCTGCATCCGCGCGTGGCGCGAGCGCTCGCGCTGGGCGCGCTCGTGGCCGCGCCCCTCCTGCCCACGGCGACGTGGGCCGCCGACCCCACCCGCGTCACCCTCGTGGGTGACTTGCAGACCGAGCTGGGCTGCGCGGCGGACCGCGACGCGAGCTGCGCCGCCACGGACCTGACCTACGACGCATCCGATGCGGTGTGGCAAGGCACGTTCACGGTGCCCGCGGGGACCTGGCACTTCCAGGTCGCGCTGGACGGCTCGCTATCCCAGACACGCGGCGGACCGGGCGGCACGGACGTGGTGCTCACGCAGCCTGTCTCCGGGCCCGTGAAGTTCTACTTCGATAACCAGACACAATATGTGGCGAGCAATCGCAGTCAGGTCGTCGCGGTGGCGGCGGGGAGCCTGCAAAAGGCGCTGGGCTGTCCCGATGACTGGAAGCCCGACTGCCTTCGCACGCTGCTCCAGGACCCGGACGGAGACGGCCTCTATACGCTCACCACGCGCGCCCTGCCCGTGGGCGCCTATCAGGTGAAGGTCGCGCTCGATGAGAGTTGGACGGTCAACTATGGGGCCAACGGCGTCCCCAATGGCTCGAACATCGGCTTCACCGTGTCCGCGCCGAACAAGGAGGCCGTGTTCACATGGAACGCCACCACCAAGAAGCTGCGCGTGAAGGTCGAGGGTGAGCCCGTGGGCGACCTGCGGATGGCGCGCGCGCATTGGATTTCACGCGACACCCTCGTGTGGGAGCCCGAGCAACTGAAGGATGGCGCCACGGTGCGGCTGCACTTCGACCCGGCGGGCGCGATGCACATCGCGGGCACGGGCATCGTGGGGGGCGACGCGTTGACGCTGACGCGCTCGACCTCGGGGCTGAGCGCCGAGCAACAGGCGCGCTTCCCGCAGCTCGCGGGACGTCCGGTGTTCAAGCTGGCCGCGGCCGACGTGGCCCGCGTGCCGGAGCTGCTCAAGGACCAGGTGGCGCTGTCCGCGACGGACCCCGATGGCAGGCCCGCGGATGCGACGGGCCTCCAGCTCGCGGGCGTGCTGGACGACGTGGATGTGTACACGGGGCCGCTGGGCGTGAGCTTCGAGCGCGGCCGGCCCACCTTGCGCGTCTGGGCGCCCACGGCGCGCGCGGTGAGCGTGCGCGTGTTCGAGGACGCTCGGCCCGATTCATCCTACGTGAGCGTCCCCATGACCGAGGGCGCGAAGGGCGTGTGGAGCGTCACGGGCGAGCCGTCCTGGTACGGCCGGTTCTATCTGTACGAGGTGCGGGTCTATGTCCCGCGCGAGGGCGCGGAGTTCATCAACCTGGTGACGGACCCCTACTCGGTGGCCCTCTCCACCAACAGCACGCGCAGTCAGATCGTCAACCTGGCCACCTCCGAGTTCCAGCCGCGCGGCTGGAACCAGCTCGCCAAGCCCGCGCTCGCGGCGCCCGAGGACATCGTCCTGTACGAGCTGCACGCGCGAGACTTCAGCATCCACGACCTGACAGTGCCGGCCGAGGAGCGCGGTACGTTCAAGGCCTTCACGCGGGACTCGGACGGCATGCGGCACCTGTCGCGGCTGGCGCGCGCGGGCGTCACCCACGTGCACCTCTTGCCGGTGTTCGACTTCGCGACCGTCAACGAGGACGCCGCCGCTCGCCGTGAGCCCGAGGGTGACCTCGTGTCGATGCCTCCGGACTCCGCGGAGCAGCAGGCGCGGGTGGCGGCGGTGGTGGATGAGGACGGCTTCAACTGGGGCTACGACCCGCTCCACTACACGGTGCCCGAGGGCAGCTACTCCACGAACCCCAACGGCCCCGCCCGCACGCTGGAGTTCCGCCAGATGGTGCAGTCGCTCAACCAGCACGGCCTGCGCGTGGTGATGGACGTCGTCTACAACCACACGCACTCGGCGGGGCAGGACGCCCGCAGCGTGTTGGATCGCATCGTCCCCGGCTACTACCACCGGCTGAACGACGACGGGAACGTGGAGACCAGCACGTGCTGCCAGAACACGGCGTCCGAGAACGCCATGTTCGAGAAGCTCATGGTGGACTCGGTGGTGACGTGGGCGCGCGAGTACAAGGTGGATGGGTTCCGCTTCGACCTGATGGGCCACCACATGAAGTCCACGATGCTGCGCCTGCGCGCCGCGCTGGACGCGCTCACGCCGGAGAAGGACGGCGTGGACGGCAAGAGCATCTACGTCTACGGCGAGGGCTGGGACTTCGGTGAGGTGCAGAACAACCAGCGTGGGGTGAACGCCACGCAGCGGAACATGGCTGGCACGGGCATCGGCACGTTCAGTGACCGGCTGCGCGACGCCGCGCGGGGTGGCAGTCCCTTCAGTGGCATCCAGGACCAGGGGTTCATCACCGGCCTGTCCCTGTGGAGCAACGGCACCGCGCAGGGCACGCCCGCGGAGCAGCGCGCTCGGCTGCTGCACGGCACGGACCTCATCCGCCTGGGGCTCGCGGGCAACTTGAAGGACTTCTCGATCGTGGACAGCACGGGCAAGGACGTGACGGGCGCGCAGGTGGACTACAACGGCAACCCCGCCGGCTACGCGCAAGACCCGCAGGAGGTCATCACCTACGTCTCCGCGCACGACAACGAGACCCTCTTCGACGCCGTGCAGCTCAAGGCCCCGCGCGAGGCCACCCTGGCGGACCGCGTGCGCATGCACAACCTGGGCATCTCGCTGGTGGCGCTGAGCCAGGGCATCCCGTTCTTCCACGCGGGCGACGAGCTGCTGCGCTCCAAGTCGCTCGACCGGAACAGCTACAACTCGGGGGACTGGTTCAACCAGTTGGACTGGACGTACCAGCGAAACAACTGGGGCGTGGGCCTGCCGCGTGGACAGGAGAACCAAGAGCACTGGCCCCTCTTCCGCACGCTGCTCGCGGACCCGGCCCTGAAGCCCTCACCCGCGGACATCCAGCGCGCGCTGGAGCACTTCGAGGAGATGGTGCGGATCCGCAAGAGTTCACCGCTGTTCCGGCTGCGCACGGGCGAGGCGGTGCAGCGCCAGGTGCGCTTCGAGAACACCGGTCCCGGACAGGTCCCCGGCCTCATCGTGATGAGCATCTCCGGAGAGGGCACCGACACGCCGGATGCGCGCGCGGTGGTGTTCTTCAACAGCGGCGTCACGCAGCAGACCTTCCAGTCCGAGCGCTATCGCGACCTCGCCCTGGTGCTCCACCCCGTGCAGAAGGACTCCACGGACCCCTTCGTGCGCGCGGCGACGTTCGACGCGCCCAGCGGGACGTTCACCATCCCGGCGCGCACCACCGCGGTGTTCCTCTCGCCGCCCCCGGGCAGCATCCCGCCGGACGGAGAGGATGGATGCAGCGCCACGGGGGGCTCGGCGTCCGCGCTCATCGCGCTGGGACTCCTGGCGGGAACAGCCCTGCGGACGCGGCGGCGGCGGACCTGAGCATGTCCCGACGGGTGGCGGCGCTGGGGCGCGCCGCCATGCCCTGCCCGGTCCTGGCGCGCCAGTTCGACCATGAAAGGAACATGAGAAGTCTCTCATTCTGCACCGTCGCTGACGATGACATGAGCCGTGGGGCTATCGTTCCGGTCGTCGCGGATGGACTCACTGAGGAACAGGTCATGGCAGTCAATGTCGAGGCAGTGCCTTTCAAGGGTAGGTCCAGGATGCTTCGTCGCGGGTCGCTGGCGGTCCTTGGGTGTGTGCTCGCGGGCCTTCATGTCGGGTGCGGTGGAAGTCTGGAGTCTGTGAGCACCGCCGAGTGCGCCTCGGGACTGAAGTGGACGGGCGGAGACAGCGGCTCCTCCGAGATGCACCCCGGAGGGGACTGCATCCAGTGCCACTCCCAGAAGAGCGATGCCCCTCGATTCGTGGTGGCGGGCACGGTCCACGCCGCCGCGCATGAGGCGAACGACTGCGCGGGTGTCGAGGGCGCCCAAGTCGTCATCACCGACGCCAAGCAGAAGGCGTACACGCTGCAGACGAACGCCGCGGGCAACTTCTACCTTCGCGCTGGAGACGCCCAGGACTTCGCGTTCCCATTCACCGCCCGGGTGACCCACGGGAGCGTCGAGCGTGCCATGAGCACGCCCCAGAACACCGGAGCTTGCGGCTCGTGCCACACCGTGGCGGGCACCCAGGGTGCCCCCGGGCGCATCAACCTCGAGTGACCCAGGGCTGGGTACCGCATCGACTGGACACGCACGAGAGGACCCGGCCCCAAGACGGGGGCCGGGCCTCGGGGACTCACGGCAGGGTGAGAATCTCGGCGCCCTGCTCGGTGACGAGGATGGTGTGCTCGAACTGCGCGCTGCGCTTGCCGTCCGCGGTGACGGCCGTCCAGCCGTCGTCCCAGCTCCGGTGGTGCCAGTCGCCCAGGTTGATCATCGGCTCGATGGTGAACACCATGCCCGGCTCAATCACCGTGTCCGCCTCGGCCTCGTAGTAGTGCGGAATCTGCAGCGACGTGTGGAACGTCTCGCCGATGCCGTGGCCACAGTAGGCGCGCACCACGCTCATCCCGTTCTTCGAGGCGTGTCCCTCGATGGCGCGACCGATGTCGCTGATGGGCCGCCCCACCTTCACCGCCCCGATGCCCAGGTCCAGGCACTCGCGGGTGACGCGCACCAACCGCTCGCTCTCGGGGTCCACCTTCCCCACGAAGTACGTGGCCGAGCAGTCCCCGTGGACGCCCTCCAGGAAGATGGTGATGTCCAGGTTGACGATGTCGCCGTCCTCCAGCGCGCGGCTGTCCGGGATGCCGTGGCAGATGACCTCGTTGACCGAGGTGCACAGCGACTTGGGATAGCCGTGGTAGTTCAGCGTGCTGGGATAGCCCCCGCGCTGGATGTAGGCCGCGTGGGTGATGGCGTCGATTTCGTCCGTGGTGATGCCAGGACGCAGGTGCGACGCCGCCTCCTGCAACACCTGTCCGGCCGCGCGGCAGGCCCGGCGCATGCGGGCCAGCACGTCCGGGCTCTTCACGTCCGACTCGGCGAACCGCGAGCGGCGAGGCTTGCCCGACTCGGCGTAGTCCGGCCGAGCGATGTTCGCGGGCACGCTGCGCCGAGGGCTGATGATGCCGGGGCGCACGCCGCCGGCGCGCACGGGCTCGGGGCCGCGCTTGCGGGCCTCGACGCTGTCCGCGCCACGGTGGCACTTCTTGTACTTGGAACCGCTGCCGCACCAGCACGGCTCATTGGGCCCAGGCAGCACGGCGGGGGGCGTGGTGACCGTCATCGCTCACCTCCCAGACGCATGTCCGGCGTCCGCCGCTCGCGCAGCCAGCGGATGACCTGGGGCTTCAACCAGAGGCGCGGTCGCCCGGTCCCCAGGTCCAGCACGGGACGGGGCATGTCCGGGTAACGGCGCAGATAGGTGCTGACGCTGTTGGTGTGGCGCAGGTGCAGCAGTCCCGCCACGCCCTGGGCATCAATCAGGTGCTTCGTGTTCACCAAGGGGCACATGGGGAGTGTCTATACCCGTAGACACCCGCGCATGCACGCAATCCGTGCCCTGACGGGGCGTCCCGGGCGGCCCCCGCCTCCTCGCCGGGAGGGGGGGCTCCGCCTGAGCCTCAGTGCGCGATGAAGGTCGTGGGGAGGAGGACCTTCTCGCCCGGGCCCTGGTCCAGGCTCTGCTTCAGGTGCAGCTCGATGACGGCGTGCTTGCGCTTCTCCAGATCCATCCGCTGCGAGGTGAAGAGGATGGTGGCGGAGCGGGCGTTGATGAGGCCGCCCCCGGTGCCTTGGTGATACAGCCCCACCTCATCGAAGCGCACCCGGATGTTCGCCTCGGGCGCGCCCTTGGGCAGGTAGAAGTAGCCCAGCAGGTGCGCGTGGTCCTGCAGCGACAGGTCCATGAACCGGCCCGCGGGGGCCAGCGACACCGGCACCGGCTGACCTCCGGCCGTCACCTCGACGCTGCCAATGCCCAGCATCACCTTGTCGTAGTCCTCCAGCTCCGCGCCCTTGAGGCGCAGCTCGAAGCGGTCCCCCGGGGGCTCGTGCACCGGAGAGATGCCGTCGGAGTCGCCGCACCCGCCCAACATGGACGCCAGGAACATCACTCCCGCCACCACCGACTTGCTCGGGGTCTTCATCGCGCCTTCTCCCAGAACCCAGGTTCCACGGCTCGGCCCAGGCCCCAGTTGGGGTCCAGGTTCCAGAACTGCTTGCTCAGCGGGACGGCCCACCGCGCGCCCGAGAGGTTGTGGGACTCCAGCCGCTGCAGGGTCCCCTCGAGGATGGCGCGGTCCGCCGGCAGCGCCGCCTCCAGCGCGGAGAGCGCGGGCGCGGGCGTCCCGAGCACGCGCTCGTTGCAGACCGCGGTCACCCACTCCCTCGCGACCTTCACCGTCAGGGCCGCCATCTCCGAGCGCACGACGTTGCTCGCGGAGATGGCCGGGTTGGCCCACAGCACGCCCAGCGCGTCATCCACGCCGAACACCGCGCCCACGTTCCCCAGCGCAATGGGGCCGGCCGCCATGCACTCCGTGAGGGCCTTCTCGCTGGCCAGATAGAAGCCGCGGTCGCGCGTCACGGGCGGCGGGCTCAGACTTCCGCCCGAGTCCGCCTTGAAGTTGCACGTGGCGCCATCCGCGAACTGCGTCGTCGGGCCCGTGGCGACGGTGGACAGGACGCCCGTCGCCTTGTTGACCGCGTAGAAGGTGTTGGCGCGCGAGGTGTTGGAATTGGTGGTGCCGTAGAAGAACAGGTCGCCCGCGGCCGTGAAGATGGCCGACACCATGGAGTTCCCCTCGGACGTCGCGTCATTCACCTTCGAGCGGAAGGGGATGTCCGAGAACGTGCCCGTGTGAGGGTCCACGACCGTCACGCGCTGGGTCGCGCTGTTGAAGCCATACAGCAGACCGTCCACCGGGCTCACCGCCACGTCCGCGACCCGGAAGGTCTCGGGGGTGCCCACCACCATGTCCGACAGGACCGCGCCCGTCTGGGGATTGACCTGGATGAGGTGGTTGGTGGTGATTTCGAACCCCACGAAGATGCCATCCTTCAGGAAGGCACCCGCGCCCCATCGGGCCGAGTTGGCCGCCCCCGTCACCAGCGGCGCGATGACTTGCGTGGAGCCGTTGGCGTCCACCCGGACGAGTTCGGGCGGATGCACCGCGTCCGAGGAGATGGCATACAGGAAGCCATCCTTGTGATTGAACGCCAGCGCGTTGTACGGCAGCGCCGTGTCCCCCTGGAGTGACAAGGAGCCAGTGGCCGGGTCGAAGATATAGAGATGAGAGGGGCCAGAGGGCGTGCCGTCCGGGGTCGAGGACGACGTGGAGATGTAGATGGTGTCGTCGCAGTGGAGCACGGGCTCCTGGGTGCAGAGCACGTTCGTGGAGGCCTGGCTGGAGCCGCTGTTCTCCCAGCCGATGCCGAAGATGTTCGTGAAGCTGACGGTGGCGTTCGGGCTGTCCGGGTTCGTGTCCAACGCGCCCAGGGCGATACACGCCTCATAGCTGGGCAGGTTGTATTGACATTGATACGTGACGTTGCCCCCCACGGGCACCGTCAGGGGCGGCAACGGCGAAAAAGTGCACGTGGACAGCAGGTTGTCCGTGGCCGCCAACAGCACCGAGGGCAGCGTGGGGTGGATGTTCGTGGCCTTGAAGGTAAAATTCAGCGTGGCCGGATAATTCGTCACGAGGGCCTGCTTCGATCCGTTCACGAGTTTCTCTGCCAGGAAATCATGCGCCCCGGCACCCGAGGACCAGAACACTCCTCCCAGCAGGACACCCAACCATCTGCGATTCATGCGTTCGCGCCTCCCCCCGTGTGACTCCCTCGTCACGGGGACGCCGGCCCTATGCACGCGGGATGCCTCGCGTTGGCTCGCGGTTGAAAACCTCCGGCATCGGGCTTGGGTCTCGGCCCGCTGACCGGCGTGTATCACCTAGAAGACAGACACGCCGCCCCACGATGAAGACCAGCCAACCCTCGGCCTGCGCGTCAGGACAGGGACGCAAAGGCGTGCGCCTCTCCCACAACCGCGCCTATACTGAAAAACCTGCAATTCCAGCTTGAAACTAATACAGCCCGCCACCTTGGCGGCATTTGCGAGCTGTCTCGTAGCAGAGGCCGACGTCAACGCTGAAACGGGACGACAAACCCTGACAGGAAGCTCCGCATCGCTGGCGCCAAGACACGCGATCCCGACTCCGAACATGAGGAGCCAGGGCCCCAGGAGGATGGCCAGGTGCTGGACCCGCGACAGCTTGCTGAACACCCCCAACCCCGAGGCTGCGGCAGCTCCCTGTCTCCGGATCCTCGAGTCGGGCCGACGCGCCCGACATCAGCGGCCGGAGGCTCCTCTCGCCCCCAGCCAGCGGAAGCCCACACGCGCGGACCTATCCCCAGGTTGCCCTCGCGCGGCGGGATACCGCAGAGACTCGCCACCGCCACCTGCCCCGCCGACCAGAGGACGGCGGATGCGAGGAACATGACCACGCTCGAGACGATCAAGCGAGCACGTTCCATGGGCGGCCCAAGTGATAGCACGGCGTGGCGCTCCGCCCTGCCTGCGTGCCGCCCCCGGGTCGCGCCCAGCCCCATCCCTTCCCACCCGTGGAGGAGGTGACACCCATTCCTCCCCAGCAAGTTGTCAACCCAAGAGGTTGACTGATACTCACTGGACCTGTGAAGGCCATGAGTGAGAACGGGACCCTCGTGTATCCGGCGGGTCTCCAGCCGGGTGCCCTGGTGGGTGGGTGGCGCATCGTCGGGATGCTGGGCGCGGGGGGCTACGGAGCCGTGTATCGCGTGGAGCACCCGGATGCGCCCGGGCTGCCCTTCGCGCTCAAGCTGTCGCTCCACACGGACTCGGCGCGGAGCCTGCGCGAGACGGCCCTCCTCCTGGACAAGGCCGTGCATCCCCACGTCGTGCGCGTCCACGCGAGCGGTCGGTGGCCCCATCCCCTCACCGGGCTCCCCTACTTCGTCATGGACTGCATTGACGGCCCGGCGCTCCACACGTGGGCAGACACCTTCAACCCCACCTTCCGCCAGCTCGCCTTCGCGGCAGGCCACGTGGCCCTCGCGCTCGACCTGCTCCACGCGCGCGGCGTGGTGCACCGCGACCTCAAGCCCGAGCACATCCTCATCCAGCGGACCACCGGCCAGCCCATCCTCATCGACTTCGGCGCGGGAGACGTCGCCGGCGCGCCCACGCTCACCACCGCCGCGCTCCCTCCTGGCACCCATCACCTGCGCAGCCCCGAGGCCGTGCGCTTCCATCAGCGCCACTGGCGCACGCCCGAGGCGCGCTATCCCTACACCCACGCGGATGACCTCTACGCGCTCGGGGTCTGCCTCTACCGCGCGGCCACCGGCCACTACCCCTTCCCTCCCGACCTGCCCACCGACCTGCTCTATCTGGCCATCGCCACCCGGGCGCCGCCCCCACCGCGGGTCATCAACCCGCGCATCCCCCCGCCGCTCGCCCGGACCATCCTCCGCTTGCTGGAGAAGGACCCGCGGCGGCGGCCCCGGAATGGAGGCCAGCTCCACGCGGAGTTGGTGGAGGGCATGCTCGCCGCCTCCGAGGCGCCCTACGCCACCCGGCTGTTCCTCGAGGAGCCTCGGCCTCCCTCGCATCCGGACGATGCGCCCGCGCAGGTGCACGTGCCTCGCTGGCCCAGCCGAGCCTACCCACCGCCTTCGCCCTGGCCGGGACGGCTCGCGCGCCTCATCCCCGAGAGCTGGCTCGACGCGCTCGCCCGCTGGCAGGAGCGACAGGAGCCCGCGCCGCCTCCGCCTCGCCCCCGCCCTCGCTGGGGAGCGACCGCGGTGCTCTGCCTGCTGCTCGGCGGACTCTGGTGGCACTCCGTGCAGTCCCGGGGCTTCAATGGCAGCACAACCCCCAGGGTCACCTCCAAATTCGACTCCTCTCCAGGTAATAAACTGGCGTCACCCCCAGAGTCCCCACACATTGGGCCTGCCGCGATTCCGCTCCCCGTGAGCCCTACCCCCGCGGTCGTCGCCTCACCGGCGCCGTCTCCACAGGAAACCCCCGCCGTGCCCAATCCCTCTCTGTCTCACCCGCCTGCCTCGCGGCAGGGCGTCACCCCTTTGCGTCGCGCCCTCAAGGTGGCCGCTGTCGCCGCATGCACAGGCATGGCCTGCGCGGGCGCGCAGACGCGCTCCGGTCCGCCGGGCCCCCAGTGCCCCGCGGATGCCGTGGCGACGATGCGCCGGGAATACGGTCTGCGTGGCACCGAACCCATCGGCGTGGCTTGGGAGCCCGACCACACCGATCGGCGCTTCAAGGCCCGCGACGGAGCGCCCGCGGAGGCCACCGTCAACATGCCCCTGAACCGCATCCCCGATGGCCTGCTGCTGAAGGGAACGTTCATCTTCTCCGAGTCGCGCGTCTTCATCCGCTTCACGAAGGCACAGGACGCAACGGGCCGCATCGTCCCCGTCTGCTTCGACGCCTGGACCACCAACGGCGAAGACGTTCAAGTGGGCCTCACCCGCTACCCCGGCGGGGAAGCGAACACCGCCAAGCTCGACTCGACCTTCCCGGTCTTCCCCAAGTTCGACTGAGCCAGGGACCCCGTCCGTGCCCGCCTCTCTTGGCGGTTGCCTCCTGGCGCTGCTGCTGGCCACGGAGACATTCCGTCCCGATACGCCTCAGGTCTCACCCGAGCCCCGCCCGCTCGCAACGCCCTCGGCGCAGGACACGGATGCACCCGAGATCCACATCCAACCCGGGCGCGCCGTCACCCTGCGCTTCGCACAACCCCTGGCCCTCGAACCCCTGTCTCCACGGGACTCGGTGCACTTCGACGACGTCGCGGTGACGCCCGATACACTCGTCCTGCTGCCCACGGGGTCGCTGAATGAGGGCGCGCGCCTCTGGCTCGACGTGCGCTTCGCCCAAGGCGCGGTCCCCGCTCACACGCGGCTGCGGCTGGTCGTCCACGCGGTCAGGCCCGATGACGAGGTTCGGATCCGACTGGCCTCGTCCCCCACTTCGGGCCTCGACGTGGCGCAGTGCCTTCGCCCAGAGACGAATCCCAGTGGACTCGACGGGGAGTTCAGCACGGGCGGGATTGACTCGCGCGGAGTCAATACACAGTTGCGCCCCACGGATGGCATCGTCCGCGCTTCGGACATGCCTCCCATCGTCTCACTCCTGAGCCTTCGCGCCAGCGATCGCGTCGCCGTGGTCGTCTTCCTTCGAGAGCAAGACCTTCCCCTCTCGCGGGCCCCCGCGCACGCCACCTTCCGCGCCACGCGAGGAAGCGGACTTTCGAGAACAACGGTCTTCCAGGGAGCGCCTCTGCGTGACGACTCGAGGGTGCCCATCGTGGTGCAAGCGGAGGCGCGGCCCGAGGCGCTCCTCGGTGAGTACACGATGGAGGTGAGGGACCGCGACGACGCGCTGCTCTTCACCGTCCCCGGGGTGCAGTTCCCTCGGCTCTGACGGGGGGCCGGGCCGGGACAGGCTCCAGCGGGAGCTCCACGACGAAGGTGGCGCCCTGTCCCGGCTCGCTCTCCACCCAGATGTCTCCGCCGTGCGCTTCGACAATCTGGCGCGTGATGAAGAGGCCCAGTCCCAGCCCGCCGTAGTTGCGGGACGCAGCGCGCTCGAAGCGCGCGAAGATGCGGCCCTGCGCCTCGTGCGGGATGCCCATGCCGTGGTCCCGCACCACGAGCCAGGCCTTGTGCGCGTGGGGCGCCACCTCCATCTGGATGGGGTGTCCCGCGCCGTACTTCATCGCGTTGGTCAGCAGGTTGAGCATGACCTGCTCCATGCGCAGCCGGTCCCACTGGCCCAGCACGGGCTCCGGCGCCACCAGCTCGAAGGGGCACTCCGCCTTGTCGAGCTGCTCGGCGACGTGACTCGCCACCTGGCGCGCCACCTCTGACAAGTCCAACGGCTCCAGGCGCAGGTCGAGCCGGCGCTCGTTGACGCGCGAGACATCCAGCAGGTGGTCCACCAACTGGGACAAGCGCTTGAGCTGCTCGTCGAACACGCCCAGCATCCGCCCCAGCTTCGCCACGACGGGCAAGCTCCGAGGCGTGCCCGCGAGCGCCGCGCCCATCTGCTGCACGCGCAGCTTCATGGAGGTGAGCGGCGTCTTCAGCTCGTGCGACGCGATGGACAAGAACTCGTCCCGCGCGCGGATGGACTCCTGCGCCGAGCAATAGAGCTGCGCGTTGTCGATGGCGAACGCGGCCCGGCGCCCCAGCTCCTCGGTCAGCGCCAGCTCCTCGCGCGAGTACACCTGACCAGGCTGCGGCGAGACCAGGAACAGCACGCCCAAGGTCCGCCCGCGCGCGCGCAGCGGCACCCCCAACGAGGGCCGCTTCAAGAGCGGACCCACGGCGGCCCACCGCGGCTCCGCCAGCGCACCGGCATCCAGCAGGCCCCGCGACTCACGCGAGGACTCCGAGCGCCCCGTGGACAGCACGCGCGCCGGCCCCCGCAGGGAATCCGCGCGCGGAGGATGGGCCTCCAGGAACTCGCGCGCCGTTCGCTCACGCGAGGAGACGCTGTCCGCCACCGCCACCGGGCGCAGCTGCGCGCCGTCCACGCGCATGAACACCACACACAGCTCCGCGAGCGACGGCACCGCCAGCTCGGCGACACGCTGGAGCGTCGTCTCATAGTCGAGCGAGGTCACCAGCTCGCGGCTCGCCTCGGCCAGGAAGCGCTGGGAGGCCTCCGTCCGCTTGCGCTCGGTGATGTCCGTGGAGATGCCGCACATCGCGTACACCGCGCCGCTCGAGTCGATGAGCGGGAACTTCTGCGTGAGGTGCACGTGGACCCCGTCGTCGTGCGGCACGCGCTCCTCTTGTTCGACCGGGGCGCGGGTGCGGAAGACGGTCTGGTTGGCGCGAGAGAGCTCCTCGGCGATGTCGCGCGGGAAGACGTCGAAGAGGGTCCGCCCCGCGACCTGCTGGCGGGTGCGGTGCAGCAGCTGCTCCCACGCGCGATTGACGAAGATGTAGCGGCCCCGCGCATCCAACAAGAAGAAGACGGCGGGCGCGTTGTCCAGGATGGAGCGCAGGCGCGCCTCGCTCTCCAGCAGGGCCTGCTCGGCGCGCTTGCGCTCCGTCACGTCGATGAGCACCGCGAGCGAGCGGGTGACCTTGCCCGCGGCGTCGCGCTCCGCGATGGCGGACAAGAGCACGTCGATGCGCTGCCCGTTCTTCTTCACCAGCTGGTACGGCACGTCCCGGCAGATGCCCGTCTTGAAGTACTCGGGCAGGACGACGTCGCGCGCGTAGCGCTGGGACTCCGCCGTGAGGAACTCCACCGAGTCGCGCCCGAGCACCTCCGCGCGCTCGTACCCCAAGGTGATCAACCAGCAATCGCTGACGCTGATGAGCCGCCCCGCCCGGTCGATGGAGTGCATCATCACGGGCGTGTTGTTGTAGAGCGAGCGGTACTTCTCCTCGCCCGCGCGCAGCGACTCCTCGCTCCGCTTCAGGTCGGTGACGTCGTTGAAGACACACACGCCGCCCTGCGTCCGCCCCTGCTCGTCGCGCACGGGGCGCGCGCTGACGAGCAGCCAGGCCCCCGAGGGTCGCTCGGCGTTGCGCAGGAACACCTCCGCGCGGTCCACGAACTCGCCATGGAGGGCGCGCACCACGGGCAGGCGCTCGGGCGGATAGAGCGTGACCTGGTCCGGCAGGTACAGCCCGAAGTGCTCGGACCACTGCGCCACGGGCACGTCCACCGGCCCCATGCCCAGGATGCGCTCGGCCGCGGGGTTGAGGAGGAGGAAGTGGTGGGACGCGTCCACCACCACGACGCCCTCTCCCATGCTGGCGAAGACGGATGCGAGGAGGGGGCTGGGCCCCTGCGGAGTCCCGCCCAGGGAGGCGGGCCCCGGGCTGTCGTGCAGGCGAGCCATGGGTTGAAGGAAGAGGCGAGCCCCCTTCCCTTCAACGATGGGGGCGCCCGCCCTCCGCGCCAACCCGTCCGGCGGGCGTCACTTCCCCGACTGGCGCTCGGCGGCGAGCTGCTGCGCCCGCTTCTCCACCGCGCGCAAGGTGTCTCGCACCGCGCTCTTCTGGCCCATGTTGACCAGGAAGGTCGGGATGGAGCCCGCGGGGTCCACCGAGAAACGATAGACGGCGTAGGAGGCGTGCTCGCCCCGAGGCTCCACGTGCCAGGTGCCTTCGTTGAGGCGCACGCGCACGGTGTCCCGCCGACCGGGGAACAGGTCCGGCTCCGCCCACCAGCGCTGCGCGAAGACGCCCGTGCCGTCCGGCGCCACGCCCGACTCGCGCACCACGTGGATGATGAAGTCGCGCGCGGTGACGACGGGCAAATCCAGGCGCGTGTACGAGACGTGCTCGCCCTCGGCCACGGTCTTCACCGTGCGCGCCTCCTTCACGTAGGGCATCCAGAAGCGGTACGTGTCCACGTTCTCCAGCGCCGCCTGCACGTCCGCGGCGCTCGCGTCGAGCTGTCCCTCGGCCCACACTTCGCGGGCCTGCGTGCCGGGGCGCGGACGCACCTTCACGACATACGGCGTCTCGGTGACGGTCTCCCACTCTTGCGCCCACGCGCCCTGGGCCACCAGCACCAGCGCCCACAGCACCACCCGGCTCGACTGCTTCGTCATCGTTCCGCGTCCTTCGCTTCCGGCCCCTCGGGCCGACCTGTATCGCATCTTTCCACGCCCCCGAGCCCCGGACGGCGCACGTGGGCATCGACTTTTGGCGCTGACCGGGGCAAAGCCTGGGACTGCCTATGCGCCCTCACATTCCCGGTCCCCCGCCTGAGCGTGGCCTCTTCTGTAACCGCACCCTCAACATGCGCGCCATCAAGGCCGTGGGCTACGACATGGACTACACGCTCATCCACTATCGGGTGGAAGCATGGGAGAGGCGTGCCTACGAGTACATCCGCGACCGTCTGGTGGCGCAGGGTTGGCCGGTCGCCGACCTGACATTCGACCCGATGCTGGCCATCCGCGGGCTCATCATCGACACCGCCACGGGCAACCTGCTGAAGGCCAACCGCTTCGGCTTCGTGAAGAAGGCCCTGCACGGCACGCGCCCCCTGGAGTTCGAGGCGCAGCGCGAGGCCTACGCACGCATCGTGGTGGACCTGTCCGAGCGCCGCTGGGTGTTCCTCAACACGCTCTTCTCGCTGTCCGAGGCCTGCATCTACGCGCAGCTCGTGGACCGGCTGGACGCGGGGCAGCTGCCCGGCCCCATGGGCTACGCGGACCTCTACGAGCACGTGCGCAAGAACCTGGACGCCACGCACATGCAGGGGCGCCTCAAGGCGGAGATCATCGCGGACCCGGAGCGCTACGTCCTGGATGACCCGGAGACGCCGCTGGCGCTGTTGGACCAGAAGAACGCGGGCAAGAAGCTCCTGCTCATCACCAACAGCGAGTGGGCCTACACCGAGCCCATGATGCACTTCGCCTTCGACCGGCACCTGCCGGCGGGCATGACGTGGCGCCAGCTGTTCGACGTGGTCATCGTCAGCGCGCGCAAGCCCGAGTTCTTCACCACGCGCTCGGCCCTCTTCGACGTGGTGGAGGTGGATGGCGAGGCGCTCCTGCGTCCGCACGCGGGGCCGCTCAAGGTGGGCACGCCCTACTTTGGCGGCAGCGCGCTGGAGCTGGAGCGACACCTGGGCATGAGCGGGGATGAAATCCTCTACGTGGGCGACCACATGTTCGGCGACGTGCACGTCAGCAAGAACGTGCTGCGCTGGCGCACCGCGCTCATCCTGCGCGAGCTGGAGGACGAGGTGCGCGCCATCGCCGCCTTCCGCGCCACCGAGCTGCGCCTGGGCGAGCGCATGGAGCGCAAGGAGCGGCTGGAGGCGGAGAGCTGCCAGGTGCGTCTGGAGCTGCAGCGTCGGCGCCATCAGTACGGGCCGCGCGGCACCACGCCGGAGACGGAGCTGGTGGCCCGGCTGGCCGAGCTGCGCACGGAGCTGGAGGCGCTGGACGCGGAGATTGGTCCGCTGGCCCGCGCCGCCACCGAGCTGTCCAATCCCCACTGGGGCCTGCTCACGCGCGCCGGCAACGACAAGAGCCACCTGGCCCGGCAGGTGGAGCGCTACGCGGACATCTACACGTCGCGGGTGAGCAACTTCCTCTTCGCCACCCCGTTCGTGTACCTGCGCAGCCCGCGCGGCAGCCTGCCGCACGACCCCAGCCTCCCGGGTGGCACGCCCGTGTTCAACGTGGGCGACGGCGCGGGCGCGGGCCCCATCGGGCCGGACACCGCCGAGTAGTCCTCGCGCGTCTCACGCTCACTGCGAGATGCGCCAGAGCGCCTGCAGGTCCGGGGGCAGGTTGCTGGCGACGTCGTCCGCCTCGCCCTCGGAGATCTGATCCTGCAGGGCGAGGAACACGCAGCGCACCAGCCACTCGGCCTCCTCCAGGGGCTTCTGCAGCACCTCGGCCACGGACTCGACGAGCAGCTCCTTGCCGAAGCGCAGGGGGCGCTGCGGGCGCAGCTCTGGCGCTGGCAGCAGCTCCACCAGCCGGCGCGGCAGCTGCGCCTCCAGGTTCCTCGCCTGGGTCGGCTGGATGCGCTGCTCCAGGGCCCCCAGCACGGCCACCGCCGCGCGCTCGGCCACCGCCTCCTCCACCTCGGCCAACTCACGCACGTGCCGGATGAAGGCCGCGTAGGTCGTGTTCACGTGGGATTCGTGCCGCTGGTGGCGGCGGTACAGCAACTCGGACTCGGTGCTCGGACGGGTCATGGCGCGCCTCCCTGGCCATCAGATCCACGGTGCGCACGCCCCCCGCCGGTCCGGGACGGCCAGCCGTCCGGGCCCCGGCCCCCGCCGCCCGTCTCCAAGCCGTGAGGTGACCCAACCCGTGAAGATTGCTGGCCTTTTGTTCAGTCCTCCCGCCTGAGGCGTGCCCCGTCGCGCGGGCATGTCAGACCGGCTCGGTATGAGTTGTCGCGTGAGCCACTCGAACGCCAACAGCCCGTCGTCGCGTGTCCTGGAGCAGCGCAACCTGCTCGGGGGGATGGACCTCATGCCTGTGCTCGGTCAGGGGAAGCGGAAGCGGGCGCGCCAGTTCCACGTCGCCGCGGAGCGGCGGCTGGGGTTCGCGGCGGCGCTCGCGCTGGTGGTGGAGCACGGACGGCAGCGGGCCAAGGAGACGGGCACCACGTCGCTGAGCCGCTGCCCGCGCTGCGAGCACGTGGGGCCCACCGAGCAGGACTTTGGCTTTCGCATCATCCGCGGCGAGCAGCGTCCGCAGTCGTGGTGCCGAGGCTGCCGCGGCGTGAGCGTGGCGCCCTCGACGACGAGCACGATGAGCGCCTCGCGCACCGAGGACGGCTGGCTGTTCCCGCCGGAGACGCTCAGCACGCGGCCGCCCAAGCGCGGCAAGCGCTCCAGCTCGCTGACGTGAACACCTTCCACCGGGGGCGGCGGGCCCTTCCCCGGGTTGGACCCGTGGAGGGGCCCACTCCTCCGGGGGGAGGATGCCGCCTTCGCCGCCCATGTCCGAACGCACGGCGAGGCCCCTGTCCTCCCCTCTGGAGGGGGATGGAAAAGCCAAGGCGCCGTCCCTACCTCAACGGCAGGAGGGCTTCATGGCCGTACGGACGAGAATGGCAGGCATCACGAACAAGCGACGCGTGAGCGCGCACTCGGCGCAACCCAGCCAGCAAGCCAGCAAGGGACGCCGGATGCTGCCCCATGACGACGCTGCTGCGCTGCAACTGAGACGGGCGCTGGAGCGGGCCACCCTGGGCCCCGCCTCCGAGTCGCACAAGCCCAAGAGCCACCGTCGCAGGACGTCGCTGCAAGGCCGCAAGAAGGCGCCCAGCGAGATGGCCGTGAAGCACCGGGGCGGTCCCCGCAGGCGCTCGCGGCTGCACGGCGGCTGAGGTCCCCGCATCCACCGACACCGTCCTCGCCCCAGGTGGGTGAGGGCGGTGTCTGTCTGTCCGCCATGACGTCAGCTCCGCTGCCACTGCGCGCGCCGGAAGCGCAGGCGCAGCGACTCGAAGGCCGCGTAGGACAGGAGCAGCAGCGCGGCGAAGAGCGCCGTCACTCCGAGCAGGTACGGAAAGTCCCCGGGCGCGGTGGCGTGGGCATGCACCGCGGACAAGAGGCGCCGTGGATCCGTGAGCACGTCCCAGCTGTTCCAGCGCTCCACGCGGCCCAGGTAGATGCCATAGCCACACAAGAGCGAGGTGAGCGCGACGAAGGCCCAGGCGCCCACGGGGCCCCAGCGGCGCTGAAGCCAGTGCTTCCACACCTCCAGGGACAGCAACCCGAGCAACCACCCGGTGGCGGCGAACAACGCGAGCAAGGCCGCGTCGAACCACAGCGGCACGACGGGCCGCTGGCTCAGGTGGATGAAGTCCGTGAGCAGGTAGGGCGCGTTGGGGAACAGGGCCAGCCACGCGACGGCGAGCGGCCCCAGGCTCCACCAGCGGTCATGACCGCGCACCATCAGCCAGCGCGCGGCGAGGGCCAGCAGGTACGGCAGCCACGCGAGGATGAGGTTCCAGAGGAGGAACACGTAGCTGACGCCCTGGCTCCAATCCAACCGGAAGGCCAGCAGGGCCACGGCGGCGGTGCTGCACAGGAGCGCCGGCACCAGACCGTGGCGGCGCAGCATGGACAGAAAGGCAGGGAACGCGCTGGGAGGCTGGGACATGGTGTGTCCGAGGCAGGCGAACCGCACCCTCGTGGCACCCCTGCCACGAAGGGACGATTCTGGAGACAAGGTACCCACGCCCAAGCAACTCCAGGGCCAGCCTGCCAACCAGAGGCCCGCGCTGGGGGCGGGCCTGCCCCACCCCGAAGGGCGGGGCTCACCCCTCCAGCAGGCCGCGGATGCGGGTGCGAATCTGCCGGTCCGGCACGTCCTGGGTGAGCAGGTACTCGAGCAGATCGCGCACGGCGGGCTCGGTGTGGACGTACGGCTCCACCAGCGAGACGAGCCCGTGGTAGTTCTGCACGTTCACCTGTCCGGCCAGCGCCAGGTCACGCAGCTGCACCAGCGCGTCGGCCTGCAGCTTCTGACGACCGAGGGACTCGAAGGCCGTGGCCTGCACGGGCACCGCGGCGTCATGGGCCAGCCCCATGAGGGCGTTCTCCACCTCGGGGCCTCGCACCTTGCGCAGGGCCTTGGCGGCGGCCTCGCGAACATCGGCGCTGTCGGCGTGGGCGTACTGCATCACCGTGGCCACTGTCTCAGGCACACCCGCGTTGCCCAGGCTCAGCAGCAGGTGGGCCTGATCCGCGGGAGCCTTGGCGTCGCGCAGGTCGGAGGCCAGTCGCTGCACGGCGGCGAGCGCCTCGGGGGAATGCGCGTTGCGGTAGAGCGCGCCCGCCGTGGCGCCCAGCGAGTAGGCGCTGGCGATGTGCACGTCGCCGTCGGTGCCGCCGTAGAGCGACTGGGCGAAGCGCACCGTCTCCACCGTGGGTTCGGTGAGGAGCGACAGGCGGCTGAGCATCATGTGATAGCGCTCGGCCTTGGCCTCGGGGGTGCGCAGCGCGTCCACGAGCGCGGCTTGCGCCTCGGGCGTGCCCGCGCCGGCCAGCAAGTCCAGCACCAGCGCGCGGCCCTGACTGCCCAGCGCCGGGTCCCGGAAGACGTCCACCATGTGCGCGCACAGCGCGGGCTGCTGCTCCAACAGGCCCGTGGCCTGGAGGAGGAAGTGGTTGTGGTCGGGCATCACGCCGCCGCGGCCAAAGGACTTCAGCAAGGAATCGAGCTTCTCCCCGGTGAGGCCATCCACCTGCTGCGCCAGCATGTTCTCGCGCGTCTGGGCCTCCACCACCATGCGGCCCGGAGGCAGTCGCTGCTGCGCCTCGGCCACCACCGAGGACGGGGCCGCATCGGGCGCCACGCCGCCTTCTTCACGCACCAGCCGCAGGTGCACCGTGGTGCCCGCGAGCGCCGTGCCCGTGGGGCCCAGGCGCTCCACCGTCTCTTCGCCTTCCAATCGCTCCAACAACCCAGCGCGCGACACGTCCGCCAGGAAGTGCGAGGCCACGCGCAGCGGGCCCCCTTGGCCCAGCCCCACCACCTCCGTGTACACATCGCGACGCTTCTCCAGGTGCGCGCCCTGGGCATCGTCCGCGCCTCGACGCGTGTAGCCCGCGCGAGCGCGGCCTCGTGAGGTGGACTCCTCTACCGTCCACGCCTCGCCATCGCGCAACACCACCTGCATGTCCCCCACCAGCGCCTGCACGGTGTTCTTGAAGAGGGACGGGTCCTGCTCCCGGAAGGAGACGCTGCGCACGTCTCCCTCCGGGCCCACCTCCAGCACGGCCTCGCGCCCCTGGAAGATGGCGTCGGTGGACGCCGCATCCGGGAGCACTTCCTTGCCAAAGACTTGCAGCGAGTGCTGCCGCAAGTCTTCCAGTCGCAAGCCCACGCGCCACGCGTCGCCTTGTTTGCCCAAGCCCTTGAGCACCAGCCGCCCATCCAGCAGCACGCGCCCGGCCAGGGACGAGGTGCCCGCGGCACCCGACGTTCCGGACAGCGTCACGTGGCTGGAGGCGTCGTACGACAGGCGCCACGCCCAGGCCCTTCCGCTGGGGAATGCGAAGCGGACGGGGGCGTCAGGAACAACCGCGGGTGACTCGGAGAAGAGGCCGAGTCCCACGGCCAACAGCAGGGCAAGGGCCCCGGCGGTGCCGAGGGCGATGAGCAGACGGTTGCGCATGGATGTTTCCTTCAGGCCAGGTCAGGCGCGTGCGGAGGTGGAGACTCGGAACGCGCGCCTCAGATGGCGTGCGTCACGAGGTACTGCACGTCCGCGAGCGGCACGACGACGGACTTGTTGAAGAGGTTGATGTCGTAGTGGAGGCCGTCCCAGCTCACGAGCGTGGCGTCGTAGGAGACACAGAAGGGACAGAAGCCCACTTCCACGAACGCGGCGATGGAGCCGGAGAGGAAGGTGAACTTCAGGTCGCTGCGCGCGGCCAGGTTCAGGGTGAGCACGCTGTTGCCACCGGCGCCGTAGACGAGCGCCGCGCTGGCCTGGAGCGGGATGGAGGCATGCACCACCTGGAGCTTGCCCTTCACGCCCGCGGACACGATGAACAGGTCCACGCCCGCGTACAGCTCACCATCCACCGAGGCGAACGGCGACACGGTGCCGCTCACGCCAATGGAGTTCACCTTGCAGCCGTTGGTGGTGGTGACGTCGTGCTTGGCGTCCACCGCGTAGTTGAGGCCCACCGTGCCGCCCACCTTCGCGCCCAGCGTCACGGGCACCACGACGATGACGAAGGTGACCTCGGCCTGCACGAACGTGGCGCTCTTCATCTTCGAGCCGGACACCACGTTGTACGTTCCCACCGGGATGTCCTTGTCCACGTTGACCAGGTGGATGGAGTTGTCGAGCACGTCCAGCTTCACCTTGGCGTGCTGATCCGTCACATCCGCCAGCGCGTTGACCAGTTGCACCGAGGCGCCCAGCGCGCGGCCCGTGGCCGTGAAGCTGCCATACGCGCGCGGCGAGGCGGCGCAGTCGCTCTGGCCCAGGTTGCTCATCTCGAAGGAGACGTTGTACGTGGCGGACGCGCCGAACGTGTCGTCGCCCATGCTGTACGAATCACCCGCCTCCCACTTCACGCGGGCCTTGCCGGTGGCCGGGTCGATGAGGTCGCCCGTCACGTTGCGCAGGGCGTTCAGGTAGATGTCCCGGCGCACGAAGTACTGCTCCAGCTTCGCGGGGCTGGTGGTGTAGTCCGTGGACGGGTAGTTGACGTTGCCCGCCGCCATCACCTTCGTCTTCAGCGAGGTGAAGTCGTTGTCGGTGTAGTCCGAGCACTTCTGGAAGCGCGTCTCGCGCTCGACCTGGTACTGCCCCAGCACGCGCTTGGCGAAGCGCTTGGGCGACCAGTCACACGCCGCGGGACCGGTGGTGTTGAAGTCCAGGCAGCCCAGGGCCTGCGCGTCGTGCAGCGACTGCTCGATGGCGCCGTCCAGCGCCTCCAGCCGGTAGAGCAGGCAGATGATGGGATTGCCCGTGCAGATGTTGGTGAGCGCCGCCGTGTTGATGGGCGAGAGCACCGGCGGCTGCTGGATGATGACGGGGCCACCCGGGTCGACGATCGCGGACTGGGTGCTGGTCGCGGCCAGCGTCTTCGCCGAGGTCGGCGCGGCCAGCGTCCCCACCTGGGGCAGCACGTTGATGTTCACCTGCGCGAACTGGTTCACCGCGATGGGGTCCGGGTTCCACACCGGATCCCTCCACCAGTTGTCCGTGAAGCGCGGCGAGGTGCCCACCAGCGGCGGCTTGGGGTTGAACATCGACGCGATGGTGCTGGCGAGCTCCTCGCGCTTGGCGAGCAGCTGGCTGAAGTCCTCCTGCTTGCGCTCCAGCTCGTACATCTGCTCGTCGAGCACGGTGGCGTTGCGCGAGTTCATCTGCTTGTGCCACGCCCAGCTCTCATCGTAGTAGTGCGCGCCCGCGTCGATGAGCGGCTTGAGGGCCGGGTCCTCGAACGCCACGCCTGACAGGTCCAGGCGCGTGCGCTGCAAGTCCTTCATCGAGATGAGGATGACCCCGTTGGGCCCATAGGCCACGGAGTCCTGCGTCCCGCCCTTCAGGATGCTCACCTTGCTGGAGGAGGACACCGGCACGGTGAAGAACTGGTTCTTCGGCTCGCCCTGCGGAAACGTGATGGCCGGCGAGAAGGGCGTGCCGTCCTTGCCGCGCTGGATGGGGTCCGAGATGCCTCGCGTGCCGATGGCCGACGCGGGCGGCAAGTAGGGCGCGCGGGCCATGGCATACGCGACGCTGTAGATGCCGCGGTAGTCATTGCCGCGCGACACGATGGCGTCCTCGAAGACGCTGTAGTCGTAGTACTTCTCGTAGACGTACTCGTTGCAGGACGTGAGCGCGTAGCCGTTCGCGTTCCACGCGTCGCGCTGCTGCTGCCGGTAGTTGGCCAGGTAGTCGGAATACGCGCTCGTCTCGGGGATGTATGTCTGCGCGCGGTGCACCTGCCCCAGGTAGAACGACCCCAGGCCACTCATGGAGTAGCCGTTGGGGTCATCCTTCTGGATGGCGACGATGCGCGTGGGCTCGGCGGGCGACACCGTGGTGCCATCCGACTTGCGCAGCGTGGGAACCACCACCGAGCGCTGCGGCAGGCTCGCGGTCTGCGTCTCCGCAGCCTGCTTGATGAGCGTGTTGCAGGTGGCGTCCGGGTCCGTCTTGGCGCGCTCGCGTGCGGCGGTCTCGCAGGAGTTCTGCGGGTTCTGACAGCCCGCGAGCGTGAGCGTGTAGAGGACACACGGGTCGATGATGATGGGCCCGGTGGAGACAGCGGCCCGAGCCGCTATCGGAGACATGAGGAGGGCGCTCGCGGCGAATCCGGCCGCGATGCGACTGCTTTTCTGGGACATGGGCGTGTGCTCGTCAGTAAGGAATCAGCCCGCTCGGGGGCCCGGGCCCCTTCACTGGCTCCTGCTGAACGACACGCCCCTGCAATCTTCCCGGAGTGAATGATTCCAGGTCGCCGTTACTGCACGAGCACGTCCACGCCGGTGAAGGCCGAGTACCCATGCACGACGACGGAGTACGTGCCCGCCGTGGCGTGGGTCAGCGGACCGCACTGCTCCACGTTGTCCTTGTTGGAGGAACGGCAGTCATAGAGGGTGGGTGAGGCCGGCCCTCCGAAGCGGACATAGAGGTCCGCGTCTCCCGTGGCGCCCGACGGACCGGGCGACAGCGAGAAGGAGACGGACTGTCCCGCCACGGCCGCGTAGCTCCAGGTCTGGAGCGAGCTGGTGGCCCCCGCCACGTCTGGCACCCACAGCACGGTGGAGCCGTCCGGGCGCGTGAAGGAGGCGCGCAGGGTGACGCCCGAGAAGGCGTCTCGGCCGCGAAGGATGACGTAGTAGGTGCCCACCGACGGGGTGGCGTAGACGCAGGACTCGGCGGTCCCCGTGAGGTAGGGACGGCAGTCATACAGCGTGGAGGTCGGCGCGGCGCCGAACCGGAGGTAGAGGTCCGCGTCGCCCGTGCCACCGCTCGCGCTCACCACCAGGTTGGAGGCCCCTGCCGGCAAGGTGATGGCATACACGGCGGTGGAGCTGCCCAGCGCGCCGTAGAGGTTACGAACGCCCACGCCATTGGCGAGCGCGATGGGCGGACACGCGGCACCCAGGCCCGTCCCCACGCCCACCGCCAGCCACGCCTGCGTCACCGAGGCCTTCACTGTCGGCCCGTAGTAGGTGTCCGCCACCGTCTCCGTGAGGGCCTTCGCCTGGGCGAACGTGGTGGTGGGCGTGAAGTAGTTGGTATTCGCCAGGTAGAAAATCACCGCGGCGCGCGTCAGGCCAATGGACGCAACCGGGTTGCAGGTGAGCCCGCGCGGATGCGTTCCGCCCTGCGCGAGCAGCGAGAAGGCCAGGCCCGGGATGCCCGCGCCCAGGTGGGGGTCCGCGCTCGCGTCGAAGTCGCCATAGAAGTCCACGGAGCCGCCGTTGCGCGCGGGATCCGCCAGCGAATAGGCAGACGCGCCGAAGGTGTCCTCGGCGATGCGCCAGACATCCGGCGCCGTGGAGCCACCCGAGACCCAGCTCTCACAGTAGGCGGCGCCCATGTCCGAGAGGCTCTCATTGAGGCCGCCGGGCTCCCCCGCGGAGTTGAGATTGGACTCGTATTGCGTCACGGCATGGGTGAACTCATGCATGACGATGTCCATGTCGTTGCACAGCGGCCCCGTCGTGGGGCTGTCGCCGCAGACCATCTGCGTGCCATCCCAGTAGGCGTTCACGTAGCCGCTGCCGAAGTGGACGCTCGCCAGCAGCGCGCCGCCCGTGCCGTTGAAGGAGTCGCGCGCGAAGAGCGACTGATAGCAGTCGTAGAAGCGGCCCAGGTTGTCATAGGCCGCGTTGACGGCCGCGTCCGTGGAGGCCGCGCCCCCCTCGACGCGCTTCAGGACGCCCGGCAGCGCATAGCCGCCATTGGCGGAGTAGATGCGACGGTTCCTCGCCTCGTGGATCTCCGACGTACGAGACACCACCGCGCCGTCGAGCGCATTCACGTAGACGTGGTCGCGCACGGGCAGCGCCGCGAACACGCCGGTGACCACCGCCTCGAACACGAGCGTCATGCGCGCGTCCGCGGATGCGCGGACATAGGCGAGCCGAGGCGTTCCCTCCACACGCGAGCCTCCCGGCGTGGCGGCCAACGCGACCGCACCCGCAGACTCTGGAGACAGGCGCGCATCCGATGGCACCGGCGCGGATGCGTCCCCGCGCGCCGTGCCATTCGCGGCGAAGACGCGCCCGGAGCCATCCACGTGGAGGATGAGTTCCTGACCGATGACCTCCAGTCCTTCATGCATCTGTCCGTAGCGAAGGTGCGTGTCACCGCGCGCGTCCTGATTGGCGCGGCGCAGGACCAACTCTGAGGCGCGCAGGCGGAACACCGGCGCGATGGATTCCAGCACGGGGCTCGTGCGCGCCTCGGCATCGCGCGTGGAGAGCGAGGGCCCCGAAACCTCGACGCGCCCGAGGTCGCCTCGCACGAGGAATGGGACGCCGTCCGCGCCTGCCCCCGCGAGTTCCGCCGAGGGCAACGCACGCAGCGCCGCCTGGATGTCCTCGCCCGAGTCCCGTGCAACGGGCGCTGGAGTCGTCCGAGGTGGCTCGGTTCCTTCACAGGCGAACTGGACGAGGGTGAGACAGACCACGAGCAATCGATTGCGCATCGAGGGCTTCCTCCCGAGCGGCGACATGCCGCCCGAAAAGCAGACCACAAATTCCAGCAACACGCGCAATTCAACCAAGACGCCGCGCACGCTCCAGGCACACTCACGGACAGCGGGCGCGCTGGCATGCGCCTGGCGCACGAGCATTGCCCCGGAATCGCGCTGGATGGAAGGGACGCACTGATGATGCAGCTCCGAGCATGCATCGCACTCCTGCTCTTTCTCTCGGCCTGCGCTACGTCGGCGCCGAGCCAACGTGAGTCAGCGGAGCGAAACCCGAGGCTCGCCAATCTCCGACGGGCCGCAACGCTCCCGTGGACAGATGGAGGACGGTGCGTGGTCCGCGAGGCGTCCTACCCTTGGCCCGTGCTGGTGGAGAGGTGCTATCGGACCCTCGACCAGGACCGAGTCGAGTTCCACGACCTCACGGGAAGATGCACGGTCGCCTCCGCTGACGCCGCGGCCGTGGGCATCGGGTTCTGCGTCCTCGCGGCTCCTGAGATTGCCCTGGGAGCCGTGATGGTGCTGGGCGTGGTGGTTATCGGCGTCGCCATCCAAGAGGCATTGGATGCCTATGAACTCCGCCATGCCTACCCCGAGGAGGCAGGGACCTCACAAGGAACGAAGGTCGCAATCCGGGAAGCCGAAGCGCTCCACAAGCCGAAGCCCGAGCCTCGCGGACAGGACTGGCAACCCCCAGTCCCACCTGGGCTCGTGGACCGCGCGGGGCGCGCCAGTTGTGAGCCCGTTCCAGTTCCACACGCGGGTGGAGATGACCTGCATGACGCTTGTGCCGACAAGGTCCCACCCAACCGGTATCCTGGAATGGACGTGCTCGTTGGCGGCGTGCGCTTCGATGCGCTTCAAGTTGGCGTGCGCGTGCCATGGGAGATCAAGACCCATCGTTTTGATACATACAACGAGTTCGTGCGAAATCGAGAGACAGAGAAGGAGATTGAGCAATTGCGCAATGAGCGCAGTGCGGCGCAAGCCTGCAGCTACGACTTCGTTGTCGGCGTGAGCACTCAGCCACACAAAGACGCGCTGTTTGAGCTTGATCCATCTCTCAAGATCGTCGTCACGGGATGCAAACGATGACCACCAAGAAGCGTCTCGTTCTTGCCGTCTATGCCCCTCCCATCTCGGGTAACGAACACCGCGCGCTCGCCACAGTCCATGGACTGGAACGAGCACTGCCCGGCATGCGGTTGGAGTGGACCGTCACTGAGAAGCGAGAACTCGCTCTGTTGCCTCAACGCGATGCATGGTTCGCTGAAGCTGCGACACGGGAGCAGTTTCCCTTCGTATGCAATGGCGATGAGAATTTCCCAGTGATGATCAGCGGACTGACAACACCTGCGAGCCAGGCGCCGGGCGGTCTGCCACTGCTTGATGTCCACGCGAAGCTGCCGTTGGAGCCTGACGTTGCTGCGGCAGCGGCAACCGTGCTCGAGGGCGTGGCGGAAGGCGCACGCGCGTTCTGGGGGCGAGCGACGCCGGACGACGCGGCGGTGGACATCGCGTATCAGACAGCCCCCACCCTGGAGGGGCCACCGTCTCCTCGCCGGGGGCTGCCCGCCCTGAAGCTCTTCGAGCACATCCGCTCGCCCGAGATTCCCTACGATCTCGGGTGGATCAACTACTGGTCGGCGGCCACCGCACAGGCCATTGGGTTCCCGAATTCGGCCCGCGACGCGGAGCTGCTCTCTCGGGCACGGCGCACGGCATCGGGCGGCTGGGTCGTGCAACTCACTGACGCTCCCCTCGACTTGGAGAACCCCAAGCACCTGGACACGCTCAAGCAAACCTATGAGCGCTTTCCGGAGATCGGCGGACGCGCAGCGCCTTGACCTGGACGCGGGGCGCTGCGACGCAGCCCGAAGAACCCACGCGGGCAACCTCCACGGAACCGGCGGCGTGTGGCGAGGATGACCCCACCTGCCAATGCAGGCAGCAGGCCCGAGGTGGAGGCACAGCCATTCCCTTCCGACACGCCTGGGGCATCATCGACGGGTTCAGATGGCGCGGCACAGGGTGTGAAGCAACGACATGCCTCGGCGCCCTCGGAGTCGAGCCGCGCGCAGACACCCGAGCCACATGCGGAGTCCTCCTCGCAGTGCTCACCGAAGTCTCCCTCTTGGAGCGCGGACAGCACGCAGTGACTCCGACCACCCGCGGACGCGACACACGCGAGGCCAGCCGGACACTCACGGTCATCGACGCAAGACTCGCGACAGAGTGCATCGAGGTGCAGCGTGGACGTATCGCCTGGCGGAACCTCCGCGAGGAACGGCCGGACGAAGTCATCCAGGTATCCATCCACCCGCGCGTTCACGGCCTCGGTGCGACAGGCCACGTCTCCGCTCACCGTGATTCCAGCGAGCACCTCGCGCCCTGACTGCATCCAGAGCACGGGCCCACCGCTGTCACCCACGCAGCTCATCGAGGGCGAGGGGCCTGCATGGAACGCGAGCGCATCCACCCGAGTAACAGTCAGCATTCCCTGCCGACGCAGGCCCGCAAGCGCTTGGGCATCCTTCGTGTCGCCATAACCGAGCACTCGCGCCACATCTCCCACAGCGGGCACAGCGCCGGACACCGACGGAAGCGCGAAGGGAGTCACGTCCACTGCACGAGCGAGCCGCAGGAGCGCGACATCGTTCTCATGCGTCTCCGGCACGAAGCCGGGATGTGGCAGGGCATGCGTCACCCGCACGAATCGCCCTTCAGGCGCGGGGAGTAGCTTCTGCCCGATGAAGACCTCGTAGCCACCGTCCTGCCCGAGCAGGGCAAGGCAGTGCGCCGCCGTGAGCACCACATCCGGCGCAATGAGCGCACCCGAACACAGCAGCACGGGCGGCTCACCCGAGCACCGCGCCCGCCGCGCCACGAGCGCGACAGCGGCCGGATCGCTCGGAGCATCCGTGCCCTGAACCACCGGCTGTGACTTTGCACCCGTGGCCATCGACGCAGTCGGCTCGGCCACGGGCTGACAGCCGAGCCCTGCGGCGGTCGTCAGCCACATCATCCCCAGCGCGCTCAGGATCCAGGGACGGTCTGCCATGCACGGCCTTCCTTGCATCGGTGCAGTCTCACTCATCGCACGTTGGGACAGGGCTTGCCACGCGCCCGCTCCACATCGTGCACACCCAGCGAGGAACACATCGCTTCGCGCCCCAAGGCTCTCCCGTCCTTCGACGTCACGTTGGGAGGTGCATAGGCTCGCAGCCATCACGACCCAGCGGAGTCTCGGTCCCGTTCCGCATCCCACACGCGAGACTCGACGCTCCCACCAGGCCGCGATGAGCGCGTCGCTGCGTCGTACCAGGGCGACCGGTTCGCATGCCGACGCTGTCCGACACCCTGCGCGCGCGACCTCACGTTCTTGCCACACGTTGGCCGCGACGGATGCACCCGCGCCCTCTATTCTCGTCCGCATGTTCGTCATCGTCGGTGCGACAGGAAAAGTGGGTGGCGCGGCTGCAACCGAGCTTCGTCGGCGCGGTCTCCCCGTGCGAGCCGTGCTGCGGGATGTGTCCCGAGGCGAGCGCCTCACCCAGCTCGGATGTGAGCTGGCCCAGGCCGACCTTCTCGACACCCAGGCCGTGGCTCGCGCCCTCCAAGGCGCGGAGGGGGCCCTCGTCATCTGCCCTCTGCGCGCCAACGGCGACGACCCCGCCTCCGACGCCCAGCGCATCATCGACTCGCTCGGAGAGGCCATCGACATCGCTCGGCCTCGCGCCGTCGTCGCCATCTCCGACTATGGCGCGCAGGTTCCCGCGGGCACGGGCGTCACCCTCATCTTCCACCGACTGGAAGCACGACTCGCCAAGACGGCGACGGCGATGACGTTCCTGCGCTCGGCGGAGCACATGCAGAACAGCGCTCGCCACGTGCGCGCGGCTCGCGAGCGCGGTGTCCTCGTGAGCCTGCACCACCCCGTCACCAAGCTGTACCCCACCGTGTCCGCGCCCGATGTCGGCCTCATCGCGGCGGACCTGCTCGTGGAGACGCCTCCACAGCCCGGCACCCCTCGCATCGTTCATGTCGAAGGGCCTCGCCGCTACTCGGCGCAGGACGCCGCCCAGGTCTTCGAGCGCATCGTGCAACGCCCCGTCGTCCCGCATGCGCTGGAGCGAGAGCGGTGGATCTCCGCCCTCCTCGCGGGCGGACTGAGCGAGGGCTATGCCCAGCTCGTCGCGGAGCTTCAGGACGCGCACAACGCCGGGCACATCGACATCGAAGCCGGCGTCGGTGAGGTCCGCCGTGGCACCACCGAGCTGGAGCGCGCGCTGATCCGCTGAACCACCCGCGCCCCCGCGATGCCGCTCACTCCTCGGGCGGCTCGCTCTTCGCGGCCTCGGTGAGCGTGGAGATCTCCTCGCGCAACTCGCCCAGCCGCACGCGCTGCCGCTGGATGAGCAACTCCAGTTGCTCACGCCGCGCGTTGTCTCCTCGCGAGTCCGCCGTGTCCCGCTCGCGCTCCAGCCGCTCCACGTCGCGCCCCAGCACGGCGGTGATGCGCTCCGTCTTCGCCAGACGCCAGCGCGCCGTCTGGGGCTTCTCCGGCTCGATGGGGTCGTTCTGCTGCGGCGGGGGATTCGACACCTCCGGCTCCGGCGGGACATCTCCGGGGCTCGGCGGCACCACCGTGGCCCGCGCCTCGGTCGACTCGACCGCGACAGACCGCGGCGCGGCGGTCACGGGACGTGGACTCGGCTCCGCGTCAGGCGGGCGCGAGGGAGCGGCCGGCACCTCCGCTGTCATCGGGGACTGTGGCAACGGAGCGCTCGGCGCGGGCCACAGCCACACCGCGAGCACCGCCACCCCGAGCACCATCACGCCCGCCCACAACACGCGATAACGGATTCGCATCACACCCGGTCCGACGCGCGCGCCCCGTTGCGAGGCTCGCGCGAATGGCGACTCACAGCCGCAGGCGCCAGCTCCCCGCCTGCTGCTCCACCCTCAGGAGGTACGGCTCGCGCCGCACCGTTCCATCACTCGACATCCGCGCACGCACCAGCACCGCGTTGGAATCGCGCCCGTCCACCTTGGCCTCGAGAACCTCTTCGAGCATGAGCCCATGCTCGCGCAGCTCCCGCACCGTCTCTTCGCACGGGCGCGCCCCGCCACCGGTGGCGAGCATCGGCCCCAGCACCGTGCAGTCCCGCGAGGGCAGCGCGGCGAAGAAGCGACGCACCGCCGCTTCTCCCGCCTCCGCCTTCGCGGACGTCGTGGGCGCGCAGGCGAGCGCCATCAGCGCCAGCCCCGCCACCCACACCTTGTCACCCCGACGCCGCGCCACGGCCCGCGCGCTCAGTAGCAGTTGGGCGCGAACAGCTCGTCGTCGCTCGCGGAGACGAACTGGTCATCGCAGTAGGCGCTCGCCAACATGTGGCCGTTGCGCACGCAGCCGTCGTGGTTCGTGGCGTCCAGCGTGTACTGGGTGTCACCACCACAGCCACCACCGCAACGGCCCCAGCAGATGCCCATGACCTTCGGGCGCGACCAGTGGTCGGGCTCGCCGCACAGCCACGTGCTGCCGCTCAGGTAGTACTCATCCCCGCTGCACGAGGTGTGGTCACCGAGCTGCGCGATCTGCTGGTTGCCCGCCCAGTCGAAGCCGCCCTTGTTGCAGTCGTGCTTCGCGTACGAGTACCAGTTGTAGACGCCGCCGCAGCTTCCCGTGAACTTGCCGTTGCACTTCGCATAGCTGCACAACATGGTGTAGCCGCGGCCCTGCTCGCCCATCACCAGTCGCTTCAGCTCGACGGTGGTGGGGTTCTCGGCCCACAGGCCCACCGCGCGCCGCAGGTACATGGCCTCCGGCGTCGCCGCGTCACCCACGGGCAGCGCCGTGTTCAGCTCGGCGTAGAGCGCGGACACCAGCTCGCGGTCCGCGTCCAACAGCTGCGTGTCCTGTGCGTTGCCATCCGCGAAGCCATCCATCGTCGACACGCCGTTGGCCGGATCCAACAGCCCGGTCAACGTCATGCCGTGCAGCCGCATCTCCAGCCGGTAGACCCCGGACTCCACCTCGCGCGAGGAGAACGTCACCTCGGCGCCGGTGCGCACGAACGACCCCTGCGTCACGCCGGGCTCGGTGGACAGCGACAGCCCCTCTGTCTTGGGCGCTGACTCCGGCGCCCCACCCGCTCCGCCACATGCCCACAGCATCAACGTCGCGACCGCACCGAGCATCTTCCGCATGGTGTTGCGTCCCTCCGGCCAGGTGATTGACACCGAAATCAACCGCAGCCAGTAGCGGGCCTCTGCCTTCGGACACAAGGCGGGTTGCGTCACGAAGCCATGACGCACCCGCTCTCAGGCGAGCCACCACGCGGCAGGCCCGACCCCGTCGGTCTCCGCCCGAGCAGTGTGAGACATGCGACACCTGGCGTGGGCGTGCCTTGCTCGGGAGGGGCACCGGCCGGGCAGGCGAATCCATCGAGTGCGGGCCGAGGCCACCGGGGATGTGGCATGAAGCCCTGGCGTTTCCGATGCCCCTGGAGGAGCCCCCTTTGAAACGACTCTCTGCCCTGACCCTGACCGCCGCGCTGGCCGCCACGGGTTGCTCGAATGGCAGCATCGCCCACAAGCCCGAGATGCAGGCGAAGCTCAAGGCCGCCAACGCCGCGCCCAAGCCCTTGCCGCCTCCCCGGGGGTCCGAGCTGCTCTCCGGCACCCCCGCGGCCTTCACCGCCGCGTGCACCGCCGACATCGAGCGCGCGCGGGCGCAGGTGGCCTCACTGAAGAAGCTCAACGCCAAGGCGAACGGGCCGGCCGTGCTGGCCGCCTATGACGAGGCGATGGCGTCGCTCTTCAACGCGACCAACCGCTCCGGCCTGGGCCGCGAGGTGCTGCCGGACGCCGCCATGCGCGACGCCGCCCGCGCGTGCGAGCAGGACGTGGACGCCGTCAACGTGGAGATCTCCCAGGACCGGAGCGTCTACGACGCACTGTCCCTGGTGGACCTGTCCAAGGCGGATGGCCCCACGCAGTACTGGATCCAGCGCGTGCTGCTCGACTTCCGCCGCTCGGGCGTGGACCGGGACGAGCCCACGCGCGCGAAGGTGAAGGCGCTCAACGAGGCCATCCTCAAGCTGGGGCAGGAGTTCGGGAAGAACATCGCGGAGGACGTGCGCACCGCGACGTTCACGGCCAAGGAGCTGGACGGCCTGCCCGAGGACTACCGGGCGTCCCATCCCGTGGGGAAGGACGGCAAGGTGGCCATCACCACCAACTACCCGGACTACTTCCCGTTCATGACGTACGCGAAGAACGCCAAGGCGCGCGAGCGGATGTGGCGCACCTACCGTCAGCGCGCGTTCCCGAAGAACCAGGAGGTGCTCACGCAGCTCATCGCGAAGCGGCACGAGCTGGCCACGCTGCTGGGCTACGCGAACTGGGCCGCGTACACCACCGAGACGCGCATGACGCGCACGCAGCAGGCCGCGGCGGACTTCATCGACCAGCTCTCCGGCGCCACCGAGGCCCGCGCGAAGCAGGAGATGGCGGACCTGCTGGCGCGCAAGAAGAAGGACGTGCGCGGCGCCACGGCGGTGGAGCCGTGGGACCAGGACTACTACGAGGACCGGCTGCGCTCGGAGCGCTTCGGGTTCGACTCGCAGGCGGTGCGCCCGTATTTCGAGTACGCGCAGGTGAAGGAAGGCGTCCTGGGCATCACCTCGCGGCTGTGGGGCATCACCTTCCAGCCGGTGAAGGATGCCAAGGTCTGGCACACGGACGTGGAGACGTATGACGTGGTGGACGGCGGCAAGCTGCTCGGCCGCATCTACCTGGACATGCATCCGCGCGACGACAAGTACAAGCACGCCGCGCAGTTCGACCTGGTGTCGGGCCAGAGCGGCAAGCGCTACCCGGAAGGCGTGCTCGTGTGCAACTTCGCGCGCCCCGGCGAGCTGATGACGCACGACGAGGTGGAGACGTTCTTCCACGAGTTCGGCCACCTGCTGCACGCCATCTTCTCCGGTCACCAGCAGTGGAGCGGCATCACGGGCATCCGCACCGAGTGGGACTTCGTGGAGACGCCGTCCATGCTGCTCCAGCAGTGGGCGCAGCAGCCGGAGGTGCTCAAGGAGTTCGCCAAGCACTACCAGACGCACGAGCCCATCCCGGCGGACCTGGTGGAGAAGCTGCGCGCGTCGAAGGAGTTCGGCCAGGGCCTCTGGGCGCGTCGCCAGCTCTTCCTGTCCGCGCTGAGCCTCGCCTACTACTCGCGCGACCCGGGCTTCGACTTGTCGCAAGTGCAGAGTGAGCTGCAGAAGAAGCTCAGCCCCTTCCGCCACGAGTACCGCGACGGCACGCACTTCGAGCTCGCCTTCGGCCACCTGGATGGATACTCGGCCGCGTACTACACGTACCTCTGGTCCTCGGTCATCGCGAAGGACCTGGAGACGGAGTTCGTGAAGCACGGCTACCTGGACCGGGACACGGCGATGAAGTACCGCCGCACGGTGCTGGAGCCCGGTGGCGCCAAGCCCGCCGCCGAGTTGGCGAAGGACTTCCTCGGACGGCCCTACGGCTTCGACGCCTACCGGGCCTTCCTCGACGGAAGCGCCGCGAAGAACACCCGCACGGCGAAGGACACGCCGTAGCAGAAGCCCGCCTCGGGCCGGGGGGCATGACGCACGCCCTCCGGTCCCGGGCTACTCCTCGGAGAAGAAGTCGGAGTCGACGGCTCAGGACTCGGCGGGGTCGAGCGGCTCGGTTGAATCTTCATCGCCTGGGTCGCGCAGTCGGGCGGCCTCTGCTTCGAGTTCCGCGCCCACGGGATACAGCGTGAGGTGTCTCGCGGGCTCGCTGCCGTGGCTCACGGTCTCCAGCGGATAGCGCGCCACCAGTCGGTGCTGGAGCTTGCGCACCCGCGATGACCGCGGCGCGAGCGCCACCACCTCGCCTTCCCGGAGCACCCGTTGGATGGCGTGCTCCGCCTCCGCCACGGCCTCGCGCACCTCTTCTGCGTCCACGCCTTCCAGAATCATGAAGGCGTCGCGCAACGCCCGGCGCAGCTCGGCGGTGCTGTCGCGGCGCACCTCCGCCACTCGCGCACCCGTCAATGCCACGACCCGGCGCATGCGCGGGTCATTCGCCTTCGCGCGCAAGGACACCACCAGGTCCGCGGACTCCAGCCGGCTCACCACCTTCACGTCCACCGGCAGCTCTCGCAGCACGCGCTGGAGGACATCGCGGCTCACGCCGTGGGCGTAGATGCGGGTGGGTTCGCCCTGCGCGTTCACCACGCCCGTCGCTCGAACGGCCTCCGCGCGATTGAAGCGCGTCGGCGGGACCTCCGCTTCCGTGCGGCCCTGCGACTCCCTCACGAACGGAGGCCGGCGCGTGGCTCCAGGCCACGTGCTCACCGTCGCCGGAACATCCACAGGCACAGCGTGTCTCGGTGACTCGGCAGGCAGCACGGGCTTGGTGCCTTCATGGGTCGCGGCACGACGCATCGACTCAACGGGCGCGGGAGCGCTCACGCTCGCGTCGTGCGCAGTGCTCCGCACGGGCGTGGTCTCTACCGGCTCCGCTCCGTGACGCCGCGTCTCGCCTCCCACGGGTCTTCCTGACAGGAGTCGATCCACCGCGTCCGCCGTGTCGCGATGCACGCGCACTTCGTCACGGCCCACCATCTCCACCACGATGTCGAAGGTGGGCGGTGCCTTGCGCTCGCTGACGGTCTTCTGCGTGTTGCGCCGGCGCGCCTCGTCGTCGCTCAGCGTCACCGAATGCACGCCCCCCACCAGGTCCGACAGCGTGGGGTTCAACACGAGGTTCTCCAGCGTGTTTCCATGCGCCGTCGCCACCAACTGCACCCCGCGCTCCGCGATGGTCCGCGCCGCGCTCGCCTCCGCCGACGTCCCAATCTCGTCCACGATGATGACCTCGGGCATGTGGTTCTCCACCGCCTCGATCATCACGTCGTGCTGGCGATCCGGCCGCGACACCTGCATCCGCCGCGCGGTCCCAATGCCTGGATGCGGCACGTCCCCATCGCCCCCAATCTCATTGGAGGTGTCCACCACCATCACCCGCTTGCACAGGTCATCCGCGAGCACGCGCGCCACCTCGCGCAGCTTCGTCGTCTTGCCCACACCCGGCCGCCCCAGCAGCAGCAGGTTTCGGCCCGAGGCGATGAGGTCTCGCAGCATGTCGATGGTGCCGTACACCGCCCGCCCCACCCGCAGCGTCAAGCCCACCACCCGGCCTCGGCGGTTGCGGATACCCGACACTCGATGCAGCGTCCGCTCGATGCCCGCGCGGTTGTCTTCTCCCAACGCGCCCACACGAGCCAGCACCGCCTCCAGCTCCTCCTCGCGCACGGGCTCATCGCGCAGCCGCTTCGAGCCATGCACCGTGCGCACCTCGGGCGGACGCCCCAGGTCCAGCACCCACTCCAGCACGTCTTCCGAAGCCATCGCCCGAGCCAGGGTGCGCAGCGGCTCCGGCAGCACCTCCACCAACAGCGGGTAGTCGTCAGCGTCGGCGGAGCGCGAATCGGTCATGGCGTCCTCCCTCTACCGGAGGACGCACGCCACGTCCCCTTCCCTGTCGGAGAACTTCCCTTCCGAGCCCACGCGCGCGCAGCACATTCCCCGTGGCACTCGAACGGCGCGACCCTGCCCCTCGGACGCGTCCATCCGTCCGCCAGCCACCACCCATGGGGTTGGTGAGCGTCTTGCTTGGAGAGGCGGTTGGACCCGCGCCTTCGCGGGACGGCAGGGGAGCGCGACGTGACCTCCACGAATCGTCGACGAAACGCGCTGGCACTGACGGGACTGGCCCTCGCGCTGGTGCTCGCCGCATGTCCTTCCAACACGCCGCCCAAAGCGCGCGTGCTGCCCGGACCGGATGCGCCCCCCCCTGAAGAACCAGCCCATCCACCACCCGTGGACAACGAGGCCGCGTGCCGCAGTGACGCAAGAGACCCGGGCCGAGTCACGCTGCACCGGCTCAACCGTGCCGAATACGACAACACCGTGAGGGACTTGCTGGGTGACACCACGCACCCCGCACGGGAATTCCCCGCGGACGACCACGGCTTCGGCTTCGACAACAACGCGGACGTGCTCAGCATGTCGCCCCTGCTGATGGAGAAGTACTCCAGCGCGGCGGAGCGTCTGGTGGATGAAGCCTGGGCTCGGGGCGACCTGGGCGCGCGCTGCGTGATGGACACGGTCTCTCCCGAGCCCTGCGCGCGCGACATCCTCGCGGCCTTCGCCCATCGCGCGTGGCGACGCGCCGTGACGGACGCGGAGGTGACGCGCCTGCTGGGCTTCCTCTCGCTGGCTCGCCAGCACGGGGACTCACCCGAGGTGGGCCTGAAGCTGGCGCTGCGCGCCGTGCTCGTGTCGCCGCACTTCCTCTTCCGCGTGGAGAAGGACCCAGCCTCCACCACGGGCGCCGAGCACCCCTTGAGCGACGACGAGCTGGCGAGCCGCCTGTCCTACTTCCTCTGGAGCAGCATGCCGGATGAAGAGCTGCGCGCCGCGGCGGACGACGGCACGTTGCAGGACCCCGCCGTCCTGGAGCGGCAGGTGCATCGCATGCTCGGCGACGCGAAGGCCCAGGCGCTGGTGGACAACTTCGCGGGCCAGTGGCTCTACACCCGCGCGCTGGACGCCGCCGAGCCCGATGTGCGCTACGGCTTCGATGAGCCCCTGCGCCTGGCCATGCATCAGGAGACCTCGCTCTTCTTCCGCGAGTTCCTCACCAGCGACCTGCCGATGAAGGACCTGCTGGACGCGCCGTTCACCTACGTGAACGACCGCCTGGCCGCGCACTACGGCCTGCCTCCGGTGGGCGGAGAGGAGCTGAAGCGCGTCAGCCTGCGAGACCGGCCCGAGCGCGCGGGCATCCTCGCGCAGGGCTCGCTGCTCACCGTGACGTCCAATCCGGATCGCACCTCGCCGGTGAAGCGCGGCGTCTGGGTCTTGGAACAACTGCTGTGCAAGGCCCCGCCGCCGCCACCGCCCAACGTGGAGGGCCTCCCCTCCACGGTGGATCCGCGCCTCAACATCAAGGCGCGCATGAAGATGCATCGCTCCCAACCTTCGTGCGCGGGCTGCCACAGCCTGATGGATCCGCTGGGGTTCGGCCTGGAGAACTTCGACCCGGTGGGCCGCTGGCGCGTGAAGGAGGAAGGCGGCGCGCCCGTCGACTCGGGCGGCGAGCTGCCCGACGGGACGACGTTCACCGGCGTGATGCAGATGCGGCAAATCGTGAAGAGCGACCCGGACCTCGCGCCCTGCTTCACCGAGCACCTGCTGACGTACGCGCTGGGACGAGGCACCACGACGAAGGACCAGTGCGCGGTGCGCGACATCGTCAAGCAAGCCGAGGCACGCGGCGGGCGCCTCGGCGACTACATCCTCGGCGTCATCCAAAGCAACCACTTCACCCACCGGCGCGCCGAGACGGAGACCCCACGGCCATGAGCAAGAAGTTCACCCTGTCCCGTCGCACGCTGCTGCGCGGCGCTGGCGCACTGCTGGCCCTTCCACTCCTCGAGCAGATGCTGCCGCACCGAGCCCGCGCCGATGCCGCGGCCACGCCCGCCGGGGCTCCCCGCCGCCTCTTCGTCTTCTACACGGCCTGCGGCATCCACATGCCTCGGTGGACGCCCTCCACCGTGGGCTCCGACTGGCAGCTCACGCCCACGCTCCAACCCCTGGCGCCCGTGAAGGACGACCTCATCGTCATCAGCGGGCTGGCCAACGCACCGGGACGCCCCGACGGCGACGGGCACCACGCCGCGGCGACGTCCGCCTTCCTGAGCTGCGCCAAGGCGTACAAGACCGAGGGCACGGACATCCACTCCGGCATCTCCATGGACCAGGTGGCGGCGAATGCCCTCGGCAAGGCGACGCGCTTCGCCTCGCTGGAGCTGGGCATCGACGCGGGCAAAGGCATCGGCAACTGCGACTCGGGCTACGCGTGCCCCTATGCCAACAACATCGCGTGGGCGGGGCCCGCCACGCCCGTGCCCAAGGAGACGCGTCCCCAAGCCGTGTTCAACCGCCTGTTCGCGGACTTCGACCCCAGCGCCACGCAGGCGCAGGTGGAGAAGCGGCGCGCCTACGGCCTGAGCATCATCGACTTCGTGCGCGAGGACGCGAAGTCACTCCAGGGGCAGCTCGGCGGCACGGACCGCCGCAAGCTGGACGAGTACCTCACCGGCGTGCGCGAGCTGGAGCTGCGCGTCAACGCGATGGAGTCTCAAGGTCCCTCGTGCTCGCCCGGCGTGGCGCCCGAGGACACCACCGACGTGCGCGTGAAGACCAAGGCCATGATGGACCTGGTCGTCCTCGCCTTTCAGTGCGACCTCACCCGCATCTGCACGTTCATGCTGGCCAACGCGCGCAGCGACAAGGTCTATCCCTTCCTCGGACTCACCAGCGGCCACCACACCTACTCGCATCACCAGAACCTCCCCTCGAACTTCGAGGCGCTGGCCACCATCGACCGATGGGAGGTGGAGCAGTACGCCTATCTGGTGCAGCGGTTGAAGGCGGTGCAGGAGTCGGACGGGACGCTGTTGGATCACAGCATGGCGTACTTCTCCAGCGAGATCGCGGACGGCAACAGCCACGAGCACAAGAACCTGCCCATCCTCATCGCCGGCCGCGCGGGGGGCGCCCTCCACACGAACCGGCACCTTCGCTACAGCGGAGACCCCTTGGCCAACCTGTTCATCTCCCTGCTCGGCATCATGGGAGTGCCCGTCTCGCAGTTCGGAGACGGCACCGGCCCCCTGGCGGGACTGGAGGGCTGAGACACCGCGCGGGGCGGCTGCGCGCGTGGGCCCCTCGACGGATACTGCGACCATGCCTGCGTCCTTCGCCCGCCCCTGGTGCCTCGTGGTCCTCCTGTCTCCTCTGCTCGCGTGTGGAATGGGCGCCAAGGCCCAGCGCCCCACGCCCGCGCCTCGCCCCGCCGCGACGCGCGAGTTCGAGAAGGAGATGGTGGCCGCGCACAACCAGGCCCGTGCCCGCGCGCGCCCCACGCCCAAGCCCGCGCTGCCCGCGCTCACCTGGTCCGAAGACGCGGCGCGCAAGGCCGAGTCCTGGGCGAAGGAGTGCCGCTTCGAGCACAACCCCAACCGGGGCGAGTTCGGCGAGAACCTCGCGGCCGCCACGCCGAACACGTGGACGACGCCGCAGGTGGTGAAGAGCTGGGCGGATGAGTCCGCGGACTTCGACCTGGCGCGCAACACGTGCACGCGGGGGAAGGTATGCGGCCACTACACGCAGGTGGTGTGGCGCAACACGAAGGCGGTGGGCTGCGCCACGCGGCTGTGCACCAAGAACTCGCCGTTCGGCAAGGACGCGCCCACGTGGCAGCTCTGGGTGTGTGACTACGCGCCGCCCGGCAACTGGGTGGGAGAGCGCCCCTACTGAGCGGGTCGCCTACCCCTTGAACATCTTGCGGAACAACCGCATGAAGGCGCCTTCCTCGGACGGCTGCTCCGCGGGGTTCTCCGGCGCGGGCGGGGGCGGCGTGTCCTCCTGCTTCTTGCCCGTCAGCTCGACCTTCAACTTCCGAGCGTCCGGGTCGACGGAGAAGATGCTGAACTCGTCCTCGCCATCCAACGCCCGAGCGAGCTTGTTCGCGCGCGACTCGTAATCCTTGCTGCTCATGGACACCTCCGACCCGCGCATGGAGCGTAACACGGGGTGTCTCGGGGTCGGCCGGAAGTAGGTCCGGTGTCCAGCAGCGCCCACACCGCACGGGCCCCTGTGCAGGGACGTGTGCGGACGCGGATAATCGCGACCATGCGCCATGTCCTCCCCCTCCGACACCTGCTGAGCCTGGGCCTCCTCGCGGTATCGCTGCTGTCCGGCTGTGACTCGGATGAACCCGTGGACCCGCCCGGCTCGCCCGGGACCGAGGAGGACGCGGGGACACCTCCGCACGCGGATCCGCAGTTCGTCCAGGACATGCTCACCACGCACAACGCCGTGCGCGCGGGCGCCACACCGCAGCCCTCGCCCGCGCTGCCCGCGCTCACCTGGGACACGGACGCGGAGACCACGGCCGCCAAATGGGCCGTGCAGTGCAAGTTCGAGCACAACGCGAACCGCGGCAACTACGGCGAGAACATCGCCGCCGCCACACCGGACCTGTGGCAGACGCCGGACGTGGTGACGAACTGGGCCTCGGAGTCCAAGGACTACACCCTGGCCACCAACAAGTGCGCCGACGGGAAGACCTGCGGCCACTACACCCAGATTGTCTGGCGCAACACCGCGCGGGTCGGCTGCGCCACGCAGAAGTGCACGACGAACTCGCCGTTCGGGAGCACGTTCCCCAACTGGCAGCTCTGGGTCTGTGACTACGCGCCGCCCGGCAACTACTCGGGACAGCGCCCCTACTGAGCCCTCGGCCCCACGCTCACGGCTTCAAGTTACGTTGGAAGAACAGGGACGTCTCCGCCCAGGCCGCCGAGGCGGCACGCGGGTCGTAGCGCGCGTCCGACGGGTTGGCGAAGGCGTGGCCCGCGTCGTACTCCAGGATGCGGCTCTGCACGCCCGCGTCCTCCAGCGCCTTCTCGAAGGCGCGCACCGTGTCCGGCGGGATGGAGGCATCCTTCGTCCCGAAGAGGGCGAGCAGCCGCGCGTGGATGCGCGAGAGCTGCTGGGCATCCGTCACCGGCGTGCCGTAGTACATGACCGCCGCGGTCAGCTCCGGCAGCGACATGGCCGCGGTGAGTGACCAACCGCCCCCGAAGCACCAACCGATGGTGCCCGTGCGCGGCGCCCGGATGCGCGGCTCCTTCTGGAGAAAGGCCTGCGCCGCCTGGAGCGTGGCCAGCGCGTGCTCGGGGTTCACGGCCTTGAGCAGCGACAGCGCCTCGTCCCGCGTGGTGGCCACCTTGCCGCCGTACAGGTCCACCGCGAGCGCCGCGTAGCCCTCCGCCGCGAGCCGGTCCGCCCAGTGCTGGACGTGCTCGTTCAGGCCCCACCACTCGTGGATGACGATGATGCCCGGCATGGGGCCGGAGACGCCCTCGGGGAGGCTCAGGTAGGCCTTGGTTCCGGCCAGCTCCACCTCCTGCCCCTTGCGCGCGGGCGCCGCGTCCGAGCGCAGCTGGTGCATGGCCTTGAACTGCTCCTCGGAGACCGCGCCCGTGGGGGATGGCGCGTTGGCCACCTCGTGCGGCCGGCCCGTGGCGCACGCGCTCCACAGCAGCACGACGCCCAACCACGACACGACACGGCTCCAGCGAGGCTTGGCTTGCATGCGGTGCCCTCCGGGGTGCGTCTGGAAATGAAAGAGGGCCGGGGAGGAATGACCCTCGCCCCGGCCCTCAGGCTGTCACTCTCGCGAAGGAGAGGACCGCGTGACTACTTCGTCGGCGTGGCCGTGCCCGCCTTCGGCGCCGGGGGCGCGGACGGCTTGCCCGGGACCGCCGGCTTGGCGCCGGGGACCATGTTCGCGTTCGGAACGACGCCCGGGGGCGGCTCCGGCGGCTTCACGATCTCGAGCAGCTCCACCTCGAACACCAGCGCGGAACCGCCGGGGATGTTCGGGGGCGCGCCGTTGTCGCCGTAGCCAATGTCAGACGGGCAGATGAGCTGGGCCTTGCCGCCCACCTTCATCTTCTGCACGCCCTCGGTCCAGCACTTGATGACGCCCTGGAGCGGGAACTGCGCGGGCTCGCCGCGCTTGTAGGAGCTGTCGAACTCCTTGCCGTCCGGGAGCGTGCCCTTGTAGTTCACCTTGACGATGTCCGAGGCCACGGGCGACGCGCCGGTGCCGGGCGTCAGCTCCTTGTAGATGAGGCCCGACTCGGTCTTCACCGCGCCGGTCTCCTTGGCCTTCTCCTCCAGGAACTTCGCCGACTTCTCCTTCTCGGCCTTCGCCTTGCGCTGACGGCGCTCACCCGCGAGCGCCTGGAGCTTGGGACCGTAGGTCTCCAGGTCCACCGCCGCGGTCTGGCCCGTCACCTGGGCGCTCATGCCCGCCTTGACGAACTCCAGCTCCTCCGGAGACATGTCGAACACGCCAACGCTGCGGCCGATGGACTGGCCGAGGGCGTAGAACGTCTTCTGCTCCTCCGTCTGAGGATTGGTGGCCGCGGCCGTCGTCGCGGTCGCCGCAGTGCCTTCCTTCTTCTGACCCTGAGGCTGGCAGGCCGCCAGACTCAGCATCGTCATCACCAGGTACGTCTTCCGCATGTCGTTGCCTTTCCTTTGGCGTGGCGCAGCGACGATTCCCCCCGCTGCGCGTGCCCGGGGCGCGACTTACTACACTCTGGTGAGACACGCATTCCCCGGCCTGTGCAAGGAGTGTCGCCGGGGAACACCGTCCGGTACCGAGCGTCTAGCGCCGCCGCCGGCTCCCGAAGGCGACATGGGCCAGCCAGAGCAACACCACCGCCCCCAGCACGGACCCCAGGAAGCCCGCGGGCTCGGGGTCCCGCCAGTTGTCTCCGTGCCACACCGAGCCGAGGAAGCCCCCCACGAACGCGCCCGCCACCCCCAGCGCCGTGGTCCCCAGACACCCCAGGCTCTGGTCTCCCGGCGTGAGCGCTCGGGCGACGAGCCCCGCGAAGAACCCAAAGACGAGCCAGCCGCACAGTCCCATGACGCGCCTCCGCGAAAGCGCGGAGTCTGGCGGAAAGTCCCCCGCGCCCGGAAGCACCGTCCGGCCTGAAGTGTCAGCGTGTCGGAATCAGACCTACCGCCCGGCCACGGTGGGGCCGGCCAGCTCAACCTGGAGTCCCCCGGGACCGGCGCGCGCCATCTCCATGCGCCAGCCATGGGCGCGAGCGACCTCGGAGGCGATGTGGAGGCCGATTCCCCTTCCGCCCGGTGCGCGGGTGCGGGCCTCGTTGCCTCGGAAGTAGCGCTCGGACAGGCGCGGCAGCTCCTCGTCGGGGATGCCGGGCCCGTCGTCCAGCACCCGCAGCAGGAAGCCCCCCTCGGTGGTGTCGAGCACGACGGCGGCGTGGCCCCCGGGGCGGTTGTGCCGCAGGGAGTTGGAGACGAGGTTGCTCACGGCCTGCTCCACCAGCGTGACGTCCGCGTCCACCCACGTGGCGGCCTCGGGGGTAGCGCCCTCCAGGGACAGCCCGCCCTGCGCGGCCACGGGGCGGTGGCGGGCCACGCAGCGGCGGACCACCTCGTTGAGGTCCACCGGAGCGCGGTGCAGCGAGGGCTCTCCGGCCTCCAGTCGCGCGGCGGTCGCGAGGTTCTGCACCAGCGAGCCCAGGTAGTGCACCTCGTCCACCGCCGAGGCCACGCGCTCGCGGTCCACCGGAGCCCCGCGCGCCGCGTCCTCGCGCAGCGCCGCGAGGTGCCCCTGCAGCACCGTCAGCGGGATGTTCACGTCGTGCGTGGTGTTCTCCAAGAAACCACGCAGCGCGCGCTCGCGGCGGTCCCGCTGGGCCAGGTGCGAGCGAATCTCCCGCGCGGCTTCGTCAAAGGCACGCGCCAGCTCGCTCACCTCGTCGCCGCCGCGCACGTCTACTTCGCCTTCGTAGCCGGAGGATGAGAGCGCACGGGCGCTGGCGGTCAGTCGCCGGAGCCGACGCACCACGGGGCCCAGGGACACGAGCAGCGCGAGCACGGTCACCAGCACGGTCAGGAGCGCGGGCCCCGTGGGCGGCAGGAAGTCTCGCCCCTGCGGAGGGGGGACGCGCTGCGCCAGCACCACCGCGCACGGGCCCGTGCTCCAAGGCATCCGTACCGCCACGCGCTGCACGGTGTCCGTGCCCCATGGAACCGGTCGGTTCGCCGTGCTGCCCGTGGCGGACAGCTCCGCGCCCGTGAGCGCAGGCGCGTCTGGGTTTCGTGAATGGAGCGAGGAATCGTAGGCGTAGAGCTGAGTGCCAGGAGGCAGTCCCTCCACGAAGACGCCGGGAGCGAAACCTGGGCCGTGCGAAGGCCGAGGCCCCTGCGGCTCTCGTGGCCCGGGCTTGGAGGGAGGTGAGATCGACTCTGCTGCCCCGGCAGGCTCGCGCGGTCCTCGGGGCTCGGACGTGTTGTCGCGTGGACCTCGTGACTCGGGCGCGTCGCCGGGTGACTCCCACGGCATGCCGTGCGGAGGCGGGCCCTGTCGCTCGGGCGGGGGCGCTCCATTCTCGCGACGGGGAGGGAAACGGGTGGGCGGGGCCATCCGCCCCAGAGTCCACGTGGAGGGATTCTCCTCGCAGCTCGCGCGCCCCCCCTCTTGCATCCGCGCGAGCACGCTGTCTGAAAGGGATTGCGCGCGCGCGTACTCGGCGGTGAGCCAGTGCCCCCAGGAGATGGCGGCGAGCAGCGGAACCGTCAGCGCCAGCGCCGTGACGACGAGCCTCGGCCGCAGCTTCACGTGTCGCTCCCGGGCACCGCGAAGCGATAGCCAATGCCCCACACCGTCTCGATGAGCCCCTCGTGACCCAGCTTCTTGCGCAGGCGCGAGACATGGACATCCAAGGTGCGCTCCGTGCCCTCACGCTCCGGGTCCAATGCATGCTCAACCAACCAACGTCGGCTCACCGCCGAACCCGCGCGCCGGGCGAGTGCCGCCAGCAGCTCGAACTCGACGCGCGTCAGCTCCACCGGCACATCGTCCACTTCCACGGTGCGCGATACCGGATCCAAGCGCACCGGCCCCACGCGCACGTGCTCGCCCTCGCGCTGGAGCATGGGCCGCCGCAGCCGAGCACGCACGCGCTCGATGAGTTCGTCGGGCCAGAAGGGCTTGGTGAGGTAGTCATCCGCGCCCAGCCGCAGCGCGCGCACCCGGTCTCCCGCATCCGCGCGAGCGCTGAGGATGAGCACGGGCACATCCGAGCCGGCCCGCAAATCCTTCAGCAGATCCAACCCGTAGGTGCCCGGCAGCATGAGGTCCAGGATGACCAGCTCCCAGGGCGCGGACTCGCCCATGGGCCAGCGGCGTCCCTCGCGCCACCACTCGGTCTGGAAGCCAGCGCGGTGCAGGTGGTCCACCACCTGCGCACCGAGCTGGGCATCGTCCTCCACCACGAGAATGGGTCGGCTGCTCACGAGGGACTCCCGGCCATGGAGACAGTGTGCCCGCCAGGTCCGAAGTAAACCTGAAGCGCGCATCCAGGCGGGCCGCCCCTCGTCGGGCGGGCCTCGGGCTACACGACCCGCAGCTTCCAGCGTCCTCGCGGATTCGATTCCCGTGCCCTACCGCAATGTTCTCATTGAGTCCCTCGAGTCCCTCCGACGCGGCCCTATTGGAGTTGTGGGACGCCCCACCTGCTCACTCCTCAACAACCGGTGCCAGCCAGGAGCGCCTGTCAGCTCTGTCTGGTATCGCCAGCGCATGTGCCACCGATGCGCTTCCGCGCGAGGGGCCGCGCCAGGAGGGCTTCGCATGATGCCTCGAGGGTCGACTCTCCTCCTGCTCGTCATTCTGACTGGGTGCAGTAGCGCGACAAGAGCCGTGCGTCTCGACGCAGGCCTGGGCAAACCCATCCCCTTCGCTCCACGCTCGGACAGAGGGCCCGCGAAACTGGATGCAGACGACTTCAAGGAAGCCATTGTGAAGTTGGGCCGAGACGTGCGCGGATCCGCGCAGCCTCTCTCAGACGCTCGGCGACTGTTCGGGTCCCGGCTGAATGATGAGTACACAGGCGCACGAGGACACATCGGTCTCGTATCGGTTGGCTCAGGCCAGGACACATACCGCGCTCATCTCCCATCGACTGCGGCATGGAGGCCGGAAACGGATTCAGAACTCACGCGCGCCTATGGCCGCTGGTGCGAGCGAACTCAGCACATCCGAGACTGCCTGCATCTGCTGGAAGACGGCCCCACGCTTGGCGACGAGGCCAAGCGTACGCTGGCCCTCCAGTTTGCCCTGGGCTCAGTCATGGATGAGCCCCAAGAGGCGCTGGGAAAGATGATGGACCCGGTCGCGGTGCGGAACTCCCTCATCACGGCCATGTCTGTATACCTCGGCCTCTGGTTGCTGCCCGAGCCGGTGAGCAAAGGCGTGGCTGCGACCCTGACCGCCTGCCTCATCGCCTATCTCGGGATAGACACCGTTTGGAATTTGCTCGCAGGGTGGCGACAGCTTGCCGTGAAGCCCTCACGAAGATCCTCGCCGTGTTGGCACGCGAGATCTCCAAACAGGGCACCAGGATCAACCGGCTGGTGACTGGGACCGAATGACGGAAGGATGGCCTCATGCCGAAACGGTTCTTCAAGTTGACCGATGATGTGTACCGCTCCGGCCGGTGGGAGTTGGGGCACCCTCTCGATCAGGAAGGCCGCAAGCTCGAGGACCCGTGGCAATTCAGAATCGGGCAGCAGGCGCCATCGAACGAGCGCATCAGGCTCCCTATCAAGCTCGCCGGCACACCGCTCGACTACTCCCACGCAGCCTTCAGCATCCCCGTCGTCCACGCACGTGTCGCCGACCTCTTCACCGAGTTGGCACCCGGGGATGTGCAGCTCATTCCGGTGGAGCTCGACGCCCAACCCACCCAGCACTTCATCCTCAACGCGACCCGACTCGTGAAGTGCATTGACGATCCCGCGAGCGAGGAGGTGCGTTACCAAGCGTAAGGCTCAACTGGTTCTGGCGCTCACGTGCATTGACGATCCCGCGAGCGAGGAGGTGCGTTACTGGACCCCGGAGGACGGAATGCCCGAGAAGGTGGGGACGTACTCGTCGGTGTCCGGGATGCGCATCGACCCGGCGAAGGCGGAAGGCGCCACGGTCTTCCGCCCCTGGGGTTGGACCGTGGCCTTGATCGTATCCGAGGAGGTCAAGGTGGCGCTGGAGCACGCTGGCATCACCGGCGCGAAGTTCACGGAGGTCACCGGCCCGGGTCCAGCCCATCCCTGCTGACCCGAGCCGTCCTCCAGCGAAAACGAGTCGCCCCGAGGCGCTACACGACCCGCAGCTTCCAGCGTCCTCGGCGGAAGAGGATGACGCTCGCCGCCGCCATGAAGGCGAAGGACACGGACACGGCGATGAATACGCCCTCCGGTCCCAGCCCCACCGGCCGAGACAGCACCCAGGCGAGCGGCAGCTCGAGCAGCCAGAACCCAAACACGTTGATGAGCGTGGGCGTCAGGGTGTCACCCGCCCCGTCGAACGCAGTCGTGAGCACCATGCCGAAGCCCCAGCAGAGGAAGAACAGGCTGAAGATTCGGATGGCAATCACCCCCTGCTTCACCACCTCCGGCTCCTGCGAGAAGAAGTGGAGGATCGGCGTGGCAAAGACGAAGAAGAGCAGCCCCAACGAGCCGAGGAACACCGTGTTGTACCGCCCCGCCATCCACACCGCGCGCTCGCCCCGCTCGGGCTGACGCGCGCCCAGGCTCTGCCCCACCAGCGTGGAGGCCGCGTTCGCCAGTCCATACGCCGGGAGCATGGCGAACATCACCAACCGGATGGCGATGGTGTAGCCCGCCAGCGCCGTGCTGCCAAAGCCAGACACAAGCCGAATCAACACCACCCAGCTCGACATGTTGACCAGGTTCTGGAACGCCGCCGCGCCCGACAACCGCAGCATCGACGTGACGGTCTCCCACTCCAGCCGCAGGTGCTCGCGCCGCAGCTTGAGCCGCCCGTCGCCCCGCACCAATCTCCACAGCTGGTACAGCACGCCCATGCCTCGGCCAATCGTCGTGGCCCAGGCCGCGCCCACCACGCCCATGGCCGGAAAGGGCCCCACGCCGAAGATGAGACACGGCGCCAACAGGATGTTCACGCCGTTGGCCAACCACAGCACCCGCATGGCGATGGCCGCGTCGCCGGCGCCTCGGAAGATGGCGTTGAAGAGGAAGAGCAGCAGGATGCTCACCACGCCGCCCAGCATCACCTGGGTGTAGGGCACGCCGTGCTCCAACACCCACGGCGAAGCACCCAGCGCCTGCATCATCGGGCGCGCGAACATGACGCCCGCCACCGCCAACACCACCGCCAGCACCACGCCCAACCCCATGGCCTGCACGGCGGTGCGCGCGGCCCGGTCCCAGTTCTTCTCGCCCACCCGCCGCGCCACCATCGCCGTGGCGCCGATGCTCAACCCCATCGCACCCGCGTAGACCAGGGTAAGCAGTGACTCGGTGAGCCCCACCGTCGCCACGGCGTCCGCCCCGAGCCGGCCGACGAAGAAGACGTCGACCACGGCGAACACCGACTCCATCACCATCTCCAGCACCATGGGCACGGCCAGGAGGAAGATGGCGCGCTTCAAGGGGAGCTGGGTCAGGTCCAGGTGGGTGCCGCGCAGGGCCTCCCGCACCAGGGCGACGAAGCCCTCGGGCGCTTGCCTCGGTGAGTGCACGGGCACGTCGGTCGTCCCGTTCACCGGGGTTGTGTCTTCCATGAGGACTGCCTCCCTGAGCCTTCCTACAGGAAGGCGAAACGGCGTCCAGCGACGAGCACTTCCCCCTGGGCTGACGCGCGCGCGACGAGGTCCAAGGAGGGGCCTGCCTGGCAGGCCGTCCAGGGGATTCCCCGCAGGCGAGGGCACCCGCAGTCGTCACGTGGACAGAGATACTGCGCCGGGGGGTGGCGCCTCAGTCAGAGCGGCGGGTGTAGCTTGCCTGCACGATGAGCGCCCCACTTCCCGCCCCCGCCCCCTTGCCCGCCGCGGGGGCCCACCACCTCACCCTCGCCTCGTCCGCGCGCCTGCTCGGCACCGTGCACGTGGGCCCGGGCGCCGTCATCGCGCAGGGGGCCGTGGTGCGCTCCCATGGGGGCGCCGTGCAGCTGGGCGCGGGCTCGTCGCTGCTCGAGAACGCGGTGATGGTGGGCACGCCAGAGCGGCCCGTCACCGTGGGCGAGAAGGTCGTCATCGGACACCGCAGCCTCGTCATCGGCGCGCGCGTGGGCCATCTGTGCGAGGTGGGCCACGGCTCCGTGCTGCTGCCCGGCGCCTCGCTGGGCGATCGCTGCTTCCTCGGTGAAGGCACGGTCATCCCGCCCGGCATGTCCGTCCCGGACCAGTCCGTGGTGGTGGGAAGACCGGGCCGCATCATCCGCCGCGCCAACCCCGAGGACCTGCTCCGCGTGGAACGGCAGCGTGAGGGAGGCCTGAGCCTCACCTATCAGCCACTCACCGCCTTCTCCGCGAGAGACCGTGTCGAGGATGCACCCATGGGACAGTTGTATGCCTTTCAAGACAAGCACCCCTTCATCCATCCCACCGCCACGCTCTTCTCTTCCGCGGAGGTGATGGGGGACGTCGTCATCGGCGCGGGGGCCATCATTGGCGCGGGCGTGAAGATTCTCGGCGATGCGCACGGGCCGGTGCGGATTGGCGCGCGGGTGCAGATTCTGGAGAACACGGTGCTGCACCTGCTGCCGGACACGATGCTCGCGCTGGAGGACGGCGTCATCATCGGGCCGGGGTGCATGCTCCATGGCTGCCACATCGGCGCGGGCTCGGTCATCGAGCCGGGCGCCATCCTCTGCGACGGCTCGCGCCTGGGCCGGGGCTGCCACGTGGGCGCGGGCGCCCTGGTGAAGCAGCGCTCCGTCTTCCCGGACGGCGCGCTCCTGGAGGGCTTCCCCGCCACGCAGGTGGGCACGCGTGCCTCGCCGCCCGAGCTGCCGCGCTGGGCCCTGCGCCCCGAGGACCTCCCCAGCCTGCGGCGCATGGGCTGACGCGCGAGGCCGCCACCGCCAGTGCTAGAACCGTGGGATGGGTCACCCCACGGTCGAGAACGAGACGCCCTTCGTCTGCGAGTTCATGGGCTGCGCCGACGAAGAGGGCCGGCCGCTCCTGCTGCTGCTCATCAAGGCGACGTACCTGCTGAGCGAGGGCCGCCTGATGCTCGCCGCGAAGCAAGAGCCGGTGAAGTGGGCGGGAGAGCCCTGGGGCAAGCCCGGCGAGTCCAGCGACAAGTACGAGCCCGAGTGCGCCTTCTTCAAGCCCGCCACGGACGTGGTCCTCATCGGCCATGGCTACACCCAGAAGAAGGGCGACACCGAGACCCTGGTGGCCGTGCAGGTGGGGCCCGTGAAGAAGGCCCTGCGCGTCGTGGGCGAGCGGACCTGGTTCCGCAGCCTGGGGCGCGTGGGCATGACGCAGCCCCTCCCCTTCGAGAAGCTCCCGCTGACGTGGGAGCGCGCCTTCGGCGGCTGGGACAAGAGCGACGCGGACGCGAAGAAGCACGGCTTCGAGCCCCGCAACCCCGTGGGCGTGGGCTTCCGCGCCAGCCCGCGGAACTTCGAGGAAGGGCTGATGCTGCCCAACCTGGAGGATCCCGCGCAGCCCCTGCGCGAGTTCGGCCAGCGCGTGACGCCGATGGGCGTGGGCTTCACCTCGCCGCACTGGCAGCCTCGGGCCGCGCTCGCGGGCACGTATGACAAGGCCTGGGAAACCAGCCGCAAGCCCTTGCTGCCCACCGACTTCGACCGGCGCTTCTTCAACGCGGGCGCGCCGGGGCTCGTGGCGCCGGGCTACCTGCGCGGCGACGAGGCCGTCATGCTGGTGAATGCCACACCGCAAGGTCGCCTCGGCTTCTCCCTCCCCGCGCAGGCGACTCCCGTCATCACGGTGGAGCAGACGGGCGCGGAGGACGCACAGCCCGACGTCCGACTCGACACGGTCATCCTGGAGCCGGACGAGAAGCGCGTGGTGCTCCTGTGGCGGGCGCATCTGGCTTTGGAGGATGGCTTTCACTCCATCCGCACGATGCGCATCACGGCCCAGGGCGTCTCACGCCCTCCCGAGTCGAGTTCCAGCGCGGCGTGAAGAAGTGTCCGATAGTGATTGACGCGTGATTGCCCTTTCGGGCGGGGGAATGGGCAGACATCCATTTCGAGGATAATCTGGATTCCTGCCAAGGAGTCACCCATGCCCCTCCCAGCGCGCGCTCCCTCACTGGAGCACGAGCGGGCTCGAGACGTCAGGGATTGGCGGTCAGCGGTTGCCCCATTGAATGCCCTGGTCCTCCACCTGCGCTACGAGCTGGACTTGCGGAGCGAAGCCCTGCAAGTCCCCGCGAACGACGCCGCCCACATCCGGCTGCTTCACGAAGTCTCATTGCATGAGCAGATGTTAGCCATCGCCTTGCTGCGCACGGAGACGGACACGCGCGGCTTCTTCGCCCACCTGACGCGTTCGGCGGAGGCGCGGCGCCAGCTCTTGATGACGGCCCGCGAGGGCGGTCGTGGGGGGCGCTTCACGGGCACCAGCCACCTTCAGCCCTTCTGCGATGCGCTGGCCTCGGGACACGACTCGCTCGCGCGCGAGCTGGCCCGCCTGTCCTCGCGGGTCTGGCTCCAGGAGGAGGAGTACGAGGAGGACTTCCTCTACGCCCACTTCCTCCACCAGCTCGTCCTGGAGGCCCCCCCCTCCACCGCGGCGCTCGAGGCCCTGCTCGACCGCTGGGGTCGCCTGGAGTCCGCCCCCGACGCGCGCCTCGCCGTGTGCCACGCGCTGGTGAGACAGGACGCCGAGTCCTTCGATGCCGCGCTGGAGGCACGCGGGCGCGAGCACGAGGCCCACTGCGACGAGCTGGCCGCCCTGCGCCTGGCGCCCTCCGCCGAGGCGCGGACCCTTCGCCTGGTGTTCGTCGAGGGGCTCGCCCTCCTGCGCCTCGCCACCGCGCGGGGCATCCCGACCCGGAGCGAGTACCGGCTGATGCCCGCGCTCGCGCGCGTGGGCGGCTGAGCCATGCGCCCCCCGCTCACAGCTCCGACGAGGCGCCTGCGCCCTCCTCGTCGCCGTGCAGGAGCCAGTACCGCGCGGCGGACTCCTGCCAGAAGCGACGAAGAATCTTGTCCGTCCCGCTCTCGTGCGCGATGCGGTTGAGCTGGAGCGCCACAATCTGGCTCTCCACCAGCTCCGCCACCCGCTTCACCCCGGAGCGGATTCCGTACTCCTGCACGCGGCGAATCATGTCCGCCGCCTCCGGCGACGCGGGCTTGAACGTGCGCACGTCCGCCTTGATCTTGATTTCACGCCCCATGAGCGAGTCGGTCGCCACCTTCAGCTCCAGGACGAACCGCTGCATCTCATCCACCCGCACGTACCCATCGAGAACGAAGTCCACGATGGCGTGCTGCCCGTCCACTTCGACCTGAAACATCGCGGCTCTCCTTTCAGTCTGGATTTTACGGTTTTGCAGGCATAACCGACTCAGGATAAAGGATGAGGTCGTCCCCGGATAGGCGGCCGAGGGGAGGTGCGAGCGTTCACGAATCCACGGCGAGCCGCTCCATGAGCAATGTCAGACATCGCGCCGCCGTGGCGCGTCGCACCGCGCGGCGGTCTCCCGGGAACATGTGGCGCTCCACCTCGGGCTCGGCGCCCCGGCGCGCGAGGGCCAGGTAGACGAGCCCCACCGGCTTGGCCTCCGTTCCCCCCGTGGGCCCGGCGATGCCCGTCTCCGCGAGCGCCCAGTCCGCGCGCGAGCGCTCCAGCACGCCCAGCACCATGCCGCGCGCGGCCTCCGCGCTCACCGAGCCATGGGCCTGGAGCAACGCCAGGGACATCCCGAGCTGCTCCACCTTCGACTCGTGCGAGTAGGGCACGAAGCCGCGCTCCAGCACGGCGGAGGCGCCGGGCACGTCCGTGAGGTGCGCGGCGATGAGCCCCCCGGTGCATGCCTCGGCCAGCGCCAGCCGCGCGCCCACGTCCCGGCAGCGGGCGACCACGCGGCGCGCCAGCGCGTCCAGCCCGGTCTCGTCCGTCATCCCAGGCCTCCTCGCGGCGTGGCGCACAGCACCGCCACCACGGACTCGTCGCGGTAGGTGATGCCCACGACCCCGGGCTCCGGCCGCAGCTTCACGGCGGGGTGCACGCCCTCGGGCCGCAGGCGCTCCAGGCCCTTCAGGGGCGCGAAGCCCGCGCGGCGCAGTCGCTCCCACCAGGCCCCCGCCGTCTCATGGCGCTCGCAGCGCTCCGGGTCATCCACGGTCCCCACGATGTCGTCCACCTCCCGCCCGAAGAATCGCTTGATGGCGGCCCGCTCGTCTCGGGGCACATCCAGCGAATCCAACAGGTGGAAGACGGTCGTGAAGTGTCTCCACGCGTTGAAGAAGCGCTCGCGCGGGGGGACGCGGTGGTGGTCCACGTTGGGCTCGCACATCACCAGGCCTTGCGGCCCCAGGCCGTGCAGCCGCCGCAGCACCCGGTCTCGCGCCTCGCCCGCGCGCTGGGTCGTCTCCGCGATGTGGTGCATCGCGAACGCGGCGTTCACCACCAAGGGCCGAGGCACCGCGCGCAGCTCCGCCCACGTCGCGTCATCCACCGCCTCGACGGGGCGCTCCATCGGCACGAAGCGCACCGAGGCGCCCACTTCCGCCGCCACCTCGGCCACGGCCGCGCCCGCCTGGCCGAGGCTCACCCCGCTCGGCTCCACGCCCACCACGGTCAGCCGGCGCGGCAGGGCGCCCTCGCGCGCCAGCAGGCGCAAGAGCGTGCGCATCTGCCGCCCCTGCCCGATGCCCACGTCCAGCAACGTGGCGGAGTCGTGGCCCCGCAGGAAGCCCGCGAGCACCGTGTTCGCCACCGCGTCCGCCGCCGACGCCAGCGGCATGTGCGTGACGAGCATGCGGAACAGGTCGATCTGCCGCGTCATGCCCGCGCTCGAGTCCGGGCGCAGGTAGGGGTTGAACACGCCCTCGCCGCCGACGAGCCGCTTGGACAGCGCCGTGGCGAACAGCACGTAGTGCAGGTCCTCCGGCTCCGCCGCCACATCCAGCCGCGTGTACAGCAGCGCCAGGGCCTCGGCCGCCTCCGCCTGACGTCCGGCCAGGATGTGCTCCAGGCCCTGGATGAGCAGCGCGTACTTGGGCGAGCGCATGGAGCGTCCTCCTTCTTCACGCCGACACGCGCGGGCTGGGTCGCGTTTCATCCGGCGTGGAAAAGGGTAGGGACACCACCCCATAAACCTCCAGTCCGACAGGACTTGGGGGCAGTCCCCCCGTGTCGTGGCGCACACGTTCCGAGGGCAGGAGGTGGAAAGGACGTCGGTCCGTGGACGAAAGGGAGGGGCGCGCGGCCCTCTGGACAAGAATCGTGGGGAGCGAGTGACACCGCGAGGCGCCCGCGGTGTTGGAGCAAAATCGTGTCCACCCCCCGACTGCTGCTGCCCTTCGCCCTGTTGAGCCTTGCCGCTGGCTGCGAGCGAAATCCCGAGGACCCCATCTTCGCCTACGGCCGCGTGCTGAACGCGGATGGCGCTGGCCACAAAATCGAAGCGCTCGCCGTGGACCGCACGCCGCACAGGTTCGACATCCCCACGGGCTCCTGGCAGGTGGACTTCAAGCCCTTCGCGTCCGTCTCCGCGAACGACGC